>JAILPB010000038.1 GCA_024690485.1 Butyrivibrio sp.
CATTGTAGACTGACTGTATTCTCCGCTATCCTCCATTATTTCAGGGGCAGCAGGTCCGATATTCTCCAGAACAAAGAATTCATTTGAGATATCACTCATAATTCCATAGGAATTAATAAGCACAGCCCTTATATCATATTCGCCTTCCTCTTCAAGAACCAGCTCATCACTGTACTTAATACTGTTTTCATCGGGGTCGGAACCATTTACTGTGTAATATATGCTTCCTTCAGACTTTGAATAAAGAGATATATTCAAAACCTCATTATATTCACCGCTATCCTCTGAAAACACTGGAGCTGTCGGAAGGTATTTCTCGTACTTACTTGTAATTGAATCAAACTTGCAGTTTACTAAAAGCTCATGAATCTTATCATATTCATTTAAACTCTCATAATGAGAAATCAGCGTATCTATAGCTGAAGAAACTGTGTCTTCATCAAAAACAGTTGCGTCGGAAAGTACATCAAGGGTTTCTTCGGCATCATCATCGTAACCGGCTTCATGCTGATATCCGTAGATTTTAAACAAAATCCCGGCTCTTTCGCTCACCTTATCCTTTGAAGTGGAATCAAGAGCTTTATACAGGGAATTTATAGCTTTATCGTAATTGCCTTCAACATAGTACTCCTGAGCCTGCTCTTCATAGCTTAAAGCATCATGCTTTCCGCCAAAGAATAAAAATGATAAAAAACCCACAACAAAAACAGCCGCTACTGCAATATAAATCGGCAGGTATTTTCTAGCCTTCTGCTCTTCAAGTGCTTCATTCTTAAGCATTTCCCTGGTATAGAAAATAGATTCATCCTGAAGATTCTGAGCCATACCGGATAGAGATTCATTTATTTTGTTTTCAACCTCGGGATCAAATTCAGGAACAAAGCTTATCTCCGTACCACATTTATCGCAGTATAGATTGCCTTCCTTAATTGTCTTCCCGCATGAAGGACATTTCATTAAAACTTACTCTCCTATATGTCTTACTGCTGACTCATAGCAATTATTCATAAGCATAGCTATGGTCATAGGGCCTACTCCTCCGGGAACGGGGGTGATCATTGAGCACTTTGGAGCCACATTTTCATAATCAACGTCGCCGCAAAGCTTTCCGGTCTCTTCATTTCTGTTGATACCAACATCAATAACTATAGCACCTTCTTTAATATAATCCGCTGTAATAGCTTTTGCCTTACCGATTGCGGCTATAACAATGTCAGCTCGCTTGCAGACTTCCTTTAAATCCTTAGTTTTTGAATGAGCAACGGTAACGGTTGCATTTTCTCTAAGCATAAGAAGTGCCATAGGCTTTCCTACGATATTACTTCTTCCCACGATGACACATTCTTTTCCTGAGATCTCAGCACCTGACCTCTTAAGAAGCTGAATCACACCGGCAGGTGTACAGGACACAAACCCCTCTTCTCCGATACACAAAGCTCCTACGTTCATAGGATGGAATCCGTCCACGTCCTTGTCAGGACTTATGGCATCAATAACTGCCTTTTCATTAATATGCTTTGGAAGAGGCATCTGTACCAGAATACCGTGTACATCGCTTCTCTTATTAAGCTCACAAATAACCGATAAAAGCTTTTCCTGTGTAGTATCAGCAGGAAGTTCATATGATAAGGATTTAAAACCTACATATTCACATGCTCTTTTCTTATTTCTAACATAAACCTGTGAAGCGGGATCCTCTCCAACAAGTATAACCGCGAGGCAGGGTGTAATGTTATGCTCTGCAATAAGTTTAGCTGTTTTATCTTTAATCTCATCCTTAACCTGAGCAGATATCAGCTTTCCATCAATAATCCTTGTTTCCATTAGTTCTCCTGGTAAAAAATTAAAATAGTCCGGTAATATTTCCGTTGTCATCAACATCAATTCCAAATGCCGCGGGTTTCTTGGGAAGTCCCGGCATTGTCATTATACTGCCTGTAAGAACAACGATAAAGCCTGCTCCCGCTGAAACATAAGCTTCTCTTACAGTGATGTCAAAGCCTTCAGGTCTTCCAAGGAGGCTTGGATCATCTGATAATGAATACTGTGTCTTGGCAACGCATATAGGAAGCTTACCATAGCCCATATCAACAATCTTCTGAAGCTGCTTCTTGGCTGCAGCTGAATAATTAACGCCCTTTGCGCCGTAAATCTTAGTTGCAATAGCGCTTATCTTTTCTTCAGGAGAAAGGTCATCCTCATAAATAGGCTTAAAGTGTGACTCCTTGTTATCAAGAGTATCAACGACAGCCTTTGCAAGCTCTTCTCCACCTTTTCCGCCGTGCTCCCAAACTTCTGATAAAGCAAAAGCACAGTTTCTTTCCTTACAGAATTCTCTCACAAAACCGATCTCAGCCTCTGTATCTGAAATAAAGCTGTTAAGTGTTACAACAACAGGAACTCCGTACTGCTGAAGATTCTCGATGTGCTTCTCAAGGTTTACGATACCCTTTTTAAGAGCATCGAGGTTTTCCTCTGAAAGAGAATCCTTCGGAATACCTCCGTTATACTTCAGAGCTCTGATAGTTGCAACAAGTACGATTGCATCAGGTGAAAGACCATTCATTCTGCACTTGATATCAAGGAACTTCTCAGCTCCAAGGTCTGCACCAAATCCGGCCTCTGTAACCGTGATGTCAGCCATATGAAGAGCTGTCTCTGTAGCTCTTATGGAATTACAACCATGGGCGATATTTGCAAAAGGTCCGCCATGAACGATTGCCGGTGTATGCTCAAGAGTCTGCACAAGATTAGGCTTTATGGCATCCTTTAAAAGTGCCGCCATAGCGCCAACAGCATTTAATTCTTTAGCTGTTACAGGCTCGCCGTCATAGTTATAAGCTACAACTATTCTTCCAAGTCTCTCTTTGAGATCCTTTAAATCTCTTGAAAGACAAAGGATAGCCATGATCTCTGTCGCAACTGTAATAACAAAATGATCTTCTCTTACAAAGCCATCCATCTTGTTTCCAAGACCGATAACGATGTTTCTAAGGGCTCTGTCGTTCATATCTTCGCATCTTTTCCATACTATCTGTCTGGAATCAATTCTGAGTTCATTGCCCTGATGGATATGATTATCTAAAAGTGCAGCCAAAAGGTTATTGGCTGATGTAATTGCATGGAAATCTCCTGTAAAATGAAGGTTCATATCCTCCATGGGAACAACCTGGGCATATCCGCCGCCTGCAGCTCCTCCCTTAATTCCAAAGCAAGGTCCAAGTGAAGGTTCTCTAAGAGCAATTACAGTCTTATATCCAAGTCTTGTAAGGGCATCACCGAGGCCAACACTTGTAGTAGTCTTACCTTCGCCTGCAGGTGTGGGATTAATAGCAGTAACTAGTACCAGCTTACCCTTTTTGTTCTTAGCAACTCTCTGAACATATTCCTCAGAAAGCTTAGCCTTATATTTTCCATAAAGTTCTAAGTCATCTTCCTCGATGCCGATTGACTTTGCCACATCCTTTATAGGCCAAAGCTCAGTCTCCTGTGCAATCTCAATATCAGATTTTACTGCCATTAAAAAATCTCCTCCTTAAATAAAACTACTTATGATGCCATGTTATTTATAAAATTATCGAATTCTTCCTTAGTCATAAGAATTCGTCTTGGCTTTGTTCCTTCTTCAGGGCCTACAACTCCGGCTTCGCTTAGCTGATCCATTATTCTGGCTGCCCTGTTAAATCCGATTTTATATAACCTCTGAAGCATTCCTATGGAAGCTTTGTCTTTTTCAATTATAGCAGCACCCGCCTGCTGGAACAGCGGATCGTATTCCGATGCTGCATCTCCGCTATCGGAAGATACACCACCTGTAGCTGCTTTTGAAGTAACTTCTATGCTGGAAATTTCATCCTGTACATTTTCACCATATGTAGTCTCAACTGCCTGTTCCTTAACAAAATCAGTAACTCTGGAAACTTCATCATCTGAAACAAAGCAGCCCTGTACTCTTGCAGGTTTATTATAACCTCTCGGGAAGAATAGCATATCTCCCTTACCGATAAGCTTCTCTGCTCCGTAGCTGTCAAGGATGGTTCTTGAATCAACTCCGCTTGATACCGCAAAAGCAATTCTACTTGGAATATTAGCCTTGATAAGACCTGTAATTACATCAACAGAAGGTCTCTGGGTTGCGATAATAAGGTATATTCCTGCGGCACGAGCCAGCTGAGTCAGTCTTACGATTGAGTCCTCAACTTCATTCTTAAACTGCATCATAAGGTCAGCAAGCTCATCTACGATAACTACAATTTCAGGCATCTTCTGCATGTTTTCATCCTCAGGATGCTGCATGCAGGCTGCATTATAACCCTTAAGATCCCTAACCTTGGCATTGGCAAACTTCTTATATCTTGTTGTCATCTCTGCAACAGCCCAGTTAAGCGCTGCAGCAGCCTTCTTAGGATCAGTAACAACAGGAATGAGAAGATGAGGTATTCCGTTGTAAACAGAAAGCTCAACAATCTTAGGATCTATCATGATAAGTCTTACATCCTCAGGAGATGCCTTATAAATAATACTCATGATAATAGTGTTTATGCACACAGATTTACCGGAACCTGTAGCACCTGCAATAAGAAGGTGAGGCATCTTCGCTATATCTGTGACAACTATTTTACCTGCTATATCCTTACCGACAGCAACTGTAAGATTTGACTTTGATTTCTTGAACTCTTCGCTCTCTATGAGATCTCTTACTGCAACTGCAGTGTTATCCTTATTGGGTATCTCTATTCCTACAGCGGATTTTCCGGGAATAGGAGCTTCAATTCTGATATCAGTAGCAGCAAGATGCATCTTAAGGTCATCAGAGAGGTCAACAATCTTTCTAACCTTAACTCCTGCTTCAGGCTGAAGCTCATATCTTGTAACAGAAGGACCCTGGCTGATATCAGTAACCTTGGCATTAACATGGAACATACTAAGGGTATCTTCAAGAATCTTCGCTGTTTCCCTTAGGTGCTTCGCGGAATCACCATTACCCTTTGTTCCTCTTTTTAAGAGGTCAACCGGAGGATGCACATAGTCCCTTACAGGTTTCTTAATGATGGATTCCTGGCTTTCCCTTACGCGCTCCTTCATCTTTTCACTCTTAACATAATCAGTTGAGTGAACAGCATACTCGCCGTTGTAGTCAGGAGCCAGATTCTCAGCATGGATAGGAATATCATTCCTAAATACGTCTTCTTCCTTTTCCTTAGACAGACGAGCTACAGGTCTTGTGTTTTCCTTTACCTCGTCCTCAAAGTGACCGGATAGTATATTTACTTCCTGAAGATCAGGCGCTTCTGTCTCGTTAATGCCTATCTTATGCTTATCGCTCTTTATCTTTTCATCAGTTCTGATAAAAAACTGACCGTCAGGCTCAACATCCGTCTTAAGATCAGGCCTAAACCTTATCTCATGGATGTCATCATGTATCTCTTCATCCGGAATATATACATTGTGAGAAAACTCTTGCTCTTCCTCAGCATTTTCTTCTTCATCATCACAATCGTCGTATGTGTGGATATTTAAGCGGTCCTCTTCGTCCTCGTCATCGCCTGCATCAAGCTTTGTATCCATACTTACACCACTGACCTTTTTATCCATTCGAAGGATCTTTTCATCTTCCTTCTGCTCAAGAAGAAGCTGCTGCTCTTCCTCAAGCCTTAGTCTGTTCTCTTCCCTTACTCGGGCACGCTCATCCATTTTTTCTCTGTAAAGCTCGGCCTCATAGCGGGTTTTTTCCAATACTTTCTTACTGCCCTTCTTAACACCATGGATAACAGATTTCTGGGTAAAAAGTGACGCGCTGATAAGGCCTACAACCAATATAAAAATAAGGGTTCCGGCCAGTGAAAGATTCTTATATATAAGATAAGTAAGGCTTCCTGCAAAAAAGCCGCCTCCGTTTCTCTTCTCACTTGCCACGGTAAATATCTCAGCAGCGCTGTAAGCATCCATGGCCTGAACTCTTCCAACTATCAGTTCAAATATCATTCCAAGAACCAGAAGAAGCATAAAACCTGTAACAACTTTCCTGACTGCAGGGCCGCTTCCACTATTAGAAATAAGAAGAGCGCATGCAGAAATAAAAGCAACCGGCATAATATAAGCCTCAATACCAAAGAGGCCAAACTGAATACCGCTTACGAAATTGCCAAAGGATCCGCATATTCCGAAATTGCATAAAAATAAAAAGACCGCCAATGCAGCAAAGAGAATAAGGGAAATCTCGCTTTCAATGGCAAAATCGACAGCTTCGTTGCTTCTGCCCCTTCCATTTGATGCTGCTTGTGATCTTTTTTTACCTGAAGATGAACGCGTATTTTTGCGTCCATTAGTATTACTTTTATTCATATCCACCCATACTTAACAAAAACTTTTTTCACATGAATATGCTTATTTTCTTAGGCATACCCTCAATTAGTATACCATTTTTAAGTTCTATATGCTATACTTAACACGTTTCAAATCACATTGACGATATACTCACTTGGAGGAAAAGATATTTTATGGAATTTAGACAGGAACTTGAAACCGGTCTTCTTAAGCAGATCGGAAACACCGAAACAACATTAAAGATCAAAGAAGTCGCATCAAAATGTCGTCTTCTTAAGACTGATAACGGAATTAAAGTTGAGCTTTCATACACAGGCCCTAATGCCAGCAAGTACCTTCAGTATGTTGAAAAGCACAGAGAGGAACTTACAAACTATCTCCTTCATCCCGATGACGCTGACCTTTACGAGTGGATGGAAACAAGCCATCAGTCAGCTATATCTCTTAAAAAACACGAGAAGGAAAAGCTTATTCTTTATGTAAACTTCGATCCCGATACAAACATCATTAAGACTGGTATTGCAGATGAGAATGTTACCATGAAGCTTGGTGCTCCTCTTATGAAGGCAAACATTCAGGAAATGACAAGAAGAGATTTCAAGCTTGCTGTTTATGACATGCTTCTTCTCGCTGATGAGATTGCTCTTCAGATGGGTAACGAAGAGCTCCGCAAGATGGCAAACATCGAGATGGTTAAGAATTATCTTTCAGAGATTTACGATAAATTCCACGATGCAACACTTGGAATGTAATTGATTTAAGTCAGAATATAAAAACTCCGCAGGATTTGATATGTACCCTCTTTACTGGTTGTCCAGTAAAGAGGGTACATATCAAAGTCCTACGGAGTTTTTTTGTTTTAAATTCTAAGGAAATCAGAAGCGCTGATACACATCATACTCTCGTCGTAGTATTCCTGCCTCAGCCCGTTGAATAAATGCTCGTTTTTGTGACTGAATTTTAAGCCGCACTTTTCTATTACTCTTTTTGATTTCTCATTTCCATCAAAATAACCACACCAGACGCGGCTAAGACCAATTTCCATAAAGCATGTCTTTATGATGGCCGTTAGAGCTTCTGTGGCAAAGCCCTCACCCTGATAATCTCTTCCGATCCAATAGCCGATTTCTCCTTCGTCATCTCTTTCAATGCCTCTCTTTTTTGAAGCACCTATATGAATGCCGATACTTCCTATTGGCATATCAGGATCATCGCTTTTACATATGGCGAAGGTTCCATCTTCACAAAGGACCGTTCTAATTATGGCTTTAGAATAAGACTCGTCTGAGTGGGGAAGCCAGCCTGCTCCTTTTGCAATTTCAGGATCAGATGCAATTTCATATAGCCTTTTTGCATCATTCTCCCTCCATTTTCTAAGGATAAGCCTGTCGGTAACGATCACCTTATCCATTTACGGATTCTCCTTGGCAACAAAAAGTGTACCAACATGTTTCTTATTTATTATGTCATAAAGGCTGTCGGTATTGCTTCCGTTAGTAATAAGAACATCAATACCGTGGGAAGTTGCAAGCTGTGCAGCCTGAAGCTTTGTTATCATGCCGCCGGTTCCTCTGTTAGAGCCGCTGCCCTCTGCAAGAGAATAGATATCATCAGATATATTCTCCACTCTGCTGATAAGCTTTGCATCCTTATTGGTTGAAGGATTCTTGTCATACAGACCATCGATATCAGATAAAATTATAAGCTTGCAAGCGCCGCAAAAAACTGCAACGATAGCTGATAACATATCATTATCAGAGAAAAGCTTCTGGTCTGACTCGATCTCAGCATGGCTTACAGAGTCATTTTCATTGACAATAGGAATGATGTGATTTTCCAAAAGAGCTTCGAATGTGTTCTGAAGATTCTCTCTTCTTCCGGAATTTTCAACATCATCATTATCAAGAAGAATCTGTCCAACTAATCTTCCATATTCACCAAACAGCTTGTCATACAGATGCATAAGCTCGCACTGACCAACAGATGCCGCAGCCTGCTTAAGTCTAAGATCCTTAGGCTTTTGCTTAAGTCTCATTTTGTTTGCACCAACTGCAATAGCACCTGAACTAACAAGCACAAGGTCATAGCCGAGATTTTCAATCCCGGCCAGTGTCCTGCACAAAAGATCAATCTGATGAATATCAATATCACCTTTATCGTTGGTAATAGTAGATGTACCTACCTTTACAACTATTCTTTCTTTTCTGATTTTCTTAGGGCTCATGTCCTGTTCCTTAGTTATCTGTATCTACGATTCTGTTGAAGTAATAATCAACACAACCTCTGGAATTATCTTTAACATATCTGTAGTTAACTCTGATGATTGTTGTTGAATACATGCTTTCCTCAAAAGTATCCTTATCACTGCTCTCTACAACCTGAGGCTCGCTGCTAAGAGTTACTTTCTTATTATTTTTTGTATCCGTCCAATAAAGTGTAGGCTCCACAGCTTTGCCAATAGTAACGTTTCTATACTTACCAACCTGAATTGACTCTAGGACAAACTTTTTAGACATAGTTACGTTGAATTTACCCTTTTTCATGTCAGTAACATAGCTGGCTGATCCAAGGCCATACTTTGTTGAAAGCTCTTTACCTGCAAAAGTAGCCTTAGCTACAGGGGTTGCAGAGTTAATGATAACCTTATATTCCTGTCCGTCAACTGTGAAAATAAAGCTGAATCGCTTAGTTTTTGTTGTATAGAAAGAATATCTGTAGATTACCTTATCATCGCTATCAGAATACTTCTTATATGTGCGCTTATACTTAAGCTGCTTTGAGCATTTGATATTCTTGATCTTCTTATCAGAATCGTCAAGCTCAATTGTAAGTGCATTCTTTGCATAAGAACCGGCAGTAATTGTTACCATCTTGTTTCCGGTTGACTTATACTTAAGTGTACCGTTCTTGTTTACCTGAGTTGTCTCGTAATAATCAACTGTAGTTGCTGCCTTGGCAGTAAGGCTATTTACGGGAACAACAGTTAAAAGTGATGCAGCTACTAAAACAGCAGCGCAAAGTTTCTTTAAACTAAATCCTCTTCTCATACTTTTTCCTCCTAGTTAATACATCATTTAGTATTACTCAATACATTCTAGACACAACATAATGAAATTGCAAGAAAAAATGCCCATTTTATCGAGAAAATCAAGATTTCTTCCTGAGTTTTCAATAAAATAGGCAATTGTTATAGAATTTAAAGTGTAATTCCTTTTTGCACGCAAGAAGTCAAAGCTTGTCTTGCAAATTATACTTATATCCCGCAGGATTAACATGTATCATCACGTGCTTAACTTCTTCATAATTATTTTCCAGTGCGTCATGGAGGTGCTCTGCGATTTCATGAGAATCTCTAAGGCGCATGTCTCCGTCAGCATTAATTTCAAGATCAATATAAATCTTCTCTCCAAACTTTCTGGTCCTAAGGAGGTCTATACCAATTTCCTTATCTTCGCTCTTGGCAAATTCATAAACGAAATCTTTGATTTCATTTTCAAAGGCTTCATCACAGGAGGAATCAAGCATTTTTGCAACTGCATCCTGAAAAATCCTGATTGCAACATAAATAATAACTATCGCTATAATTATTCCAGCTATCTGGTCGAGAATAGGATATCCATGCCTTGCACCGATTATGCCAAAAAGAGCTCCGATTGAAGATAAAGCATCTGATCTGTGGTGCCAGGCATCTGCCTTAAAAGCACTGGATTTAAGCCTTTTAGCATAATACATTGTGTACCAGAACATGGCTTCTTTAACCAGAATAGAAACAACAGCAGCGATGACTGCTACTATTCCCGGAAGTGCATATTCTTTGTAGTTTCCTTTGTATATTGCATTAGCACACTCTGCTCCTATGCCAAGACCAGTGGCACACAGTATTATGGCAAGAAGTATTGAAGCAACGCACTCAAGTCTCTCGTGACCGTAAGGGTGCTCCCTGTCAGCAGCCTTCTTGGACATGGTTACTCCAACAAAAGCAATAAGCGTAGCAAATACGTCCGACGATGTATGAACCGCATCAGAGATCATAGCTGCAGAATGACCAAATATTCCTGCAAAAAGTTTGAATACAGCAAGGAATACATTACCAAGTACGCCAACCATAGCCATCTGCGCTGTGGCCTTTTTTGTTTTTTCTTCTATAAGCTTCTTTTCATCAGCTACCATGATAATCCCCCGAATGTTTATCTTGTACTTGATTATAACACTATTAAATTGTAAAAAAATATAATATAAATTTCATTGGCATGCATTACCGAAATATAGTAATATTTTTAACAAGGTAAGGTAAATCAAAAATATATAGCATGCATAATAGGAGGACCATAGAAGGTATGAAAAAGAACGAGAAATCTTTTCTGATTAATGTTATGTGGGTACCATGTTTCGCAGGCATCATGACCGCTGCACTATCAAAGGCACCTAATGCCAACCCATTTATTGTAGCCATATTTATGGGTATAGTAGGTGCAGCTATGTGTTATTTGGATTATGTAGTCTTCATCAAGAAATCTTCGCAAAACAATAATGAAAGCAAATAATAGGTAGTTTGGGTTCGACTCCCCTCTAATCCAACAAAAAAGAGGACATATATTGTCCTCTTTTTGATGGATTAGAGGGGAGTCGAACCCCTGTCCAAAAACCCGTCCCCTGTCCTTCTACTGTCATAGTGAATTATTGTGGGTTGCCCCGATTCCCTTACCTCGCCGGAAATTCACACCCTAAGAGGTTCGGTAGCTTCATCATACGACCATAACCGCAAAGCTTAAGCTATGTCGTTTCCTGCAAAGTCGACGCCAGTTACTGAATGTGCAGGTGCACTCAGGCTGACGCACTGCGCTTAGGCAGCGTAAGCTAAATTTTCGTTAGCGTTTATATTTAAGTTTGAGGTTTAACGCACCATCCTGCGGACAGCTTCTCCAGCTTCAGAATCCCTGTCGAAACCTTTACTAACCCGTGTATATAATCGGGAGCCGGTATTACTCCCGATTTACGTGTGCTTACCTATTATATCGGCTCTTTTCACAATAATCAACTAAACCTGTGGTTTAATTTTTCATTTTTATCTAAGACTATTATCTAAGACTAACCTTATAATCCCTCATAGCCTCTCTCTGCTGGTCTTTCTTAGCAGTTGCTTCTCGCTTATCATAGAGTTTTTTACCCTTTGCAAGACCTATCTGGACCTTAACCTTACCTCTCTTGAAATATACTTCAAGAGGAACAAGCGTATATCCGTCTGCCTGTGAAGCCTGATCAAGTTTTCTGATCTCCAGCTTGTGAAGAAGGAGCTTACGAACACGAAGGGGATCCTTGTTGAATATGTTACCCTTCTCATAGGGGCTGATGTTCATGCCCTTAATATATGCTTCTCCGTTATCAATACTGATCCAAGCCTCTTTAATACTGCATTTTCCGGCACGGAGGGATTTTACCTCAGTTCCTGCAAGGGAGATTCCTGCTTCGTACTTTTCTTCTATGAAATAATCGTGAAATGCTTTCTTATTATTTGCTATGAGCTTTATGCTTTCTTCTGCCACAACTAAAAACCTCAATTCTTATGTCTTTAAATATATTATGTAAATTCAAGCCCTTTGGCAATAAACCGCTGGTTTATTTTTTCTTGCGTTTCTTTCCCTGGCTGCTTCTTGCTGCCTTGGAGGTTGCAGACTTTTTATACTTATGTACCTTATAAACCTTTCTGGTACTCTCTGAGTCAGACTTTCCGCTCTTTTTAACGGACTTGGTCTTTCCGGTTTTCTTAAGCTTTTTCTCTTCCTTAAGGATTTCCTTATTCTTTTCATCCTTGGATTTAGAACTCTTTTTGCCGTATTTAATATCTCTTTCGGCTCTTGTAAGCTTTCGCTTTCCAATTCCTTTAGATTCAAGTTCATCTTCCTCAGAAGAAAGAGCAAGCTTTGAAATCTTCGATGCCCTTACCTGGGCAGGTGTTTTTCTTTCAGTCCTTGCACTAGCCTTAGTGCCTTTTCCACTTGCCGCAGACCTTTTTCCGGACTTTTTGCCCTTCACAAAGTGAAGGTGGCCATTCTCGTCCTCTTCATAATAGTCTTCCTCGTATTCGTCAGAGACTTTTCCAAAGCTATTTTCAAAATCAGCATCAGAATCGTAGATTTCATCATCATTTACAATTCTAAAGTCTATGGTCTTACTTAACCTGTCTGTATCAAAGACCTTAACCTTGACGCTCTGACCCATAGTATAGGACTTGCCGGTTCTCTCTCCAACAAGACAATAATTATCCTCATCAAAGATATAGAAATCATCTTCCATAGTCGCTGCAGGAACCATACCTTCACAGGTATTGGGTAGCTCCACAAACATGCCCCATCCGGTTACTCCTGAAACAATTCCTTCAAATACTTCACCAATATGAGACTCCATATATTGAGCTTTTTTAAGCTTATCTGTCTCTCGCTCAGCTTCTTCAGCCCTTCTCTCAGTATCTGAAGAATGAGAAGCAACTTCATCTAGTATATCGTGATAGTGCTTAAGCTTTGTATCATTCATTCTGCCGCGAAGATGATCCTTGATTATACGGTGAATCTGAAGGTCAGGATATCTTCTGATGGGAGATGTAAAATGACAATAATATGTACAAGCAAGGCCGTAATGGCCAAGGCACTCTGTACTGTATTTTGCCTGCATCATGCTTCTAAGAGCAATTCTGCTTATTACAGGCTCCTCTTCAGTTCCTTTTATCTTCTTCAAAAGCTTCTGAATATCAGAAGGCTTTACCTGTTCCTTTTTAATATTAAGGTGTAATCCCAGCTTTCCGATAAAAGCGTTCAGATTCTCGATTTTATCAAGATCTGGATGCTCGTGGACACGATAAACAAAGGGTGACTGCATCCAGTAAAAATGCTCAGCCACTGTCTCATTAGCCGCAAGCATAAAGCTCTCTATCATGGTTGTAGCTGTATTGGACTCTCTGACCTTAATATCAAGAGGATTGCCATCTTTATCAAGAATTATCTTAGCTTCCGGGAATTCAAAATCAATTGCTCCGCGCTTTTTTCTCTTTTTCTTTAAAATCTCAGAAAGCTCAGCCATCTCCTTAAACATGGGAACAAGCTCTTCATATCTTGAGATTTCTTCCGGATCCTCATCCTCCAAAATTGCCGCAACAGAAGTATATGTCATTCTCTCGTTGACATTAATGACAGTCTCAGCAATTTTATGGGATAAAACAGCACCGTTACAATCAATATCCATAAGGCAGCTAAGTGCAAGCCTGTCCTCTCCGTGATTAAGGGAGCAGATGCCGTTACTTAGTCTGTGAGGAAGCATGGGAATAACCCTGTCTACAAGATATACGCTGGTACCGCGCTTATATGCCTCTCTATCAAGGGCTGAGCCCTCCTGAACATAATTTGTAACGTCAGCAATATGAACTCCAAGGTGGTAGATGCCGTTTTCAACAGATAGAGAAACTGCATCATCAAGATCCTTAGCATCCTCTCCGTCGATAGTAACCATTGTTACATCTCTAAGGTCAAGTCTTCCGTCCATATCTGCTTCTATGATATGATCCTTAACTTTTGCAGCCTGATTCATAACCTTTTCAGGAAATTCGTTTGGCAGGTCATAGCCTTCAACAATAGACAGGATATCTACCCCGGGATCATTGATATTACCTATGATCTGAGTAACTCTGCCTTCTGGCTTTCTGTTTTTCACAGCATCTCCGTAGTCAGTGATAGCAACAACCACCTTATCTCCTGATACAGCTCCCTGGCTATGCTCCTTCAAAACAAATATATCCTGAGTGAATTTCAGGTTATCAGGAATCACAAAACCATAGGAATTGCCGCTTTGATATGTTCCGATAATTCGCTCCACAGCACGAACAAGGATTTTTTCAACTCTTCCTTCGTCCCTCTGCCCGCCAATTCTCAGATTATCCGGAAGAAGAGATACTTCAACAGTATCGCCCTGGAAAGCTCCGCCTGTGTAGTCCTCGGGAATATAAATATCCTCATCTCTTCCTTCAACCTCAACAAAGCCAAAACCTCTGGCATTGGCAATATATGTTCCAACAATATTCGGTTCTTTTTTGTAAATTTTTCTTTTGCTCATATAAATATTTTAGTCAAACATACATCCATAAACAATAATCAATAGATTAAATAAATCATAATAGAATTTCGCTTGCGAAATTCTCGCGCGCGAGCGGATTGCTTTAGCAATAAATACCTTTCCGCGAGCTGCGCATCCTTGCGGAGCATTTTATATTATAGGAATTTCGAAGAAATTTCTATAATATAAAAAGGCACCCTGTATAGAGTGCCTTAAAAACAATTCTGAAAAATCAGAAGATAGACATGTTAAGTACTATGCTAAGTACGATGAAAAGTACTGATAATACGATAGTTATCTTCTTCAGAACGCCTTCTCTTGAACGTCCCTTGATCTTTCCCCAGTAAGTAGTCTCAGCAAATCCCTGAATAGCACCAAGACCCTGTGTCTTACCTTCCTGTGCAAGAACAAGTGTTACAAGAGCGACACAATCAATAATAAAAACAATTGCAATAACCAATTTTAAAGCTGCCACGAGATAATCCCTCCTAATATTCACAAATACTTGATTAGATTAGCATAAATGCGAATATAAATCAATATCTGCATCCATCTATTATAATATTATAATATCATCTTGGTTTTAGATGATGGTCTCTGTAATATTTTTGCTTATTTGCATACATGGCTTCGTCAGCTTCCCTGACAATGCGATCTATCATCATAGAATTATCTGTATATTTGTAACCAATAGCCATTGAGAACTCTTTTGCCTTAAACAGAATGTCTTCAAGCTTTTTTATATTCTTCAAAAAATCATTCTTAGATGAATCAGACATGATTACCACGAATTCGTCTCCGCCTGCTCTAAATATATTAGTTCTGTCAAAAACTTGCATTAGAATTCCAGAAGCACGCTTTATAAGTGAATCTCCAGCAGCATGACCAAATTCATCATTTACTTTTTTTAACCCATTTACATCTGCATAGAGAACTCCAACAGGAAGGTTTTTCTCACTTAGCTCTGATATGAATACATTCATTGCATTTCTATTATATACACCTGTAAGCATATCGGTATTACTCAGGATTCTTAGCTTCATAACAAGTCTTTCATTTACAAGAACTGCCGCTATAAAAAATGAAACTGTTTCAAGTAATTCCTGAATATTTACAATCTCGTCTTCGATAAAATTCTCAACACCAAGAAAACCCACACAATCATCTTTATCATAAAGTGGTACTTCAAGAATATTATTTATCCTACCATTTTCGATTATGTCCAGGTGTATCTGTGATCTGCCATCGGTAATTTCACCATTTTTCTGGATAAATACGCCATTTTTACTTATAGCATCAGTCCACAGCCATATAGCCTCAGTGGGTATATTTTTTATTGTCGTTATCATTGGCTGAATATCATATGCAGTCCACTCATACAGCATATTGACAGATTCGCCATCTATACCAACAATAGTGACTCTGTCAGGATGAACTGCTTTCCCTATCTCAGATAGAACCTGATTAACTCCCGCATCAAAATCCCGTACCCCATAAAGGTATTTTGCACATCTTATTGCAATCTGGGAAGTGTTATACGCCTGTCTAAGCTGTTTTTCCGATATATTTACTTTTTTAGATGGTTGATAATGTTTTATATTAAAAGACCTGGAGATGCAGTTTCTCGCTTCACTTAAGTTTGCAAATTCTCCGCCTGCCATCATTTGAATAATAGCATTTCCAACGAGCCTCGTATCTTTGGGACCTGATGTTACAAAAAGTCCTGTTTCGTCAGCTATCAACTGATTCATATAGTCAATATCCTGCGCCATTCCAAGAACATGAATACTAGAAGCCTTTATATTTACATGTTTTTGAATATCCATAACATTTTGGGTAATGATTTTAATTATACTTCTACATACAACTGCTGCAGCTTCACCAATTGTCTTTGGCACAATCATCCCTTGCTCTCTGCAGGAATCTTCAACCTTTTGTAAAGTATTATCAGTTGAAATAAATCTTGAATCATTAAAGTCTATAATAGATTGAATTTTCTCTGTTTCCGCAAGTTTTATAAGTTCTTCAAAATCCATCTTTATTCCGGATTCATTTATTATTGCTTCAAGAGGAGCCGTACCAACTACATATTTATAATACTGAAATCCATCATATAATGCTTCATTCGTATACTCATATTTCCTGCTTACCTCTGAATAATCAGCTCTGTCTATTTTGATCCCGATTGCTGCATAATTGTCAGCTCGTATAAAAATCGGATGTTCATCGTTAGCAGGAAGAGCTGTAAACGTTGATGCATTATCAAACACACAGGGTACAACAACATTGCAGCTATAACCTATTTCTTTTTCTATTTCACTTTGTATTTTTCCAAGGTTGGTACCAGGTCTTACAACATCGCAAAAAATCCCATAGGGAAGTTCTAACTTGTCAATGAGTTCTTTGTACCATATACCTTCATTTAGATCAAAGAGTTGAGAACTTGCAGCAGATGTATATTCTACTACCTTTTTACCGCATAAAAGAAAATGAAGGTAATCAGGAATCGGCATCATGCAGGATGCCTTTTCAACAACCCCTTCTCTATGGATTTTGTCATATAAAAGCTGATATAAAGGTAGCGAAACAGCTTTCTTCTTACCTGTCAAAGAATACAGTTTCGATTCAGGAATATACCACTCTACTTCCTCTGAAGTCACACTATATTGGCCCCAGAAACCATCATAGCATTCTCTAATTATTTTATCGTTTTCATCCAAGAGTACATAGTCGCTGGTCCATCCGGTAATGCCAACGCTTTTGGGTAATTTGCCGACATCTTTGCATTTTTTCATTCCGTAAAGTATTTCTAAAAAAATATGATCTATGTCAAATACTAGTCCATCGCAACACTCTTTCTTTTGCATGTTAAAACGATGTATTTCTTCCATGTGTAGTACATCGTTTTCTTTATAAAAGAGAGTATGCCACCCTTCCTCAAAATGAATACATATTGAAAGATAGTATTCTGCACCCATGACCCGGAACCTCGAATAAACTACATCAAAAAATTATCGACTATCTAATTTTATCTTATAACAATAAAAAAAATATAAAATATAAATAAAATAGAACCTTTATTTAAATAAAAAAATCAGCCGCATGTACCGAAATACATGCAGCTGCTCTAAAAGATTTCTATTTTTAATTATTTTTTAATAAGAAGTGACTTTCCAGTCATCTCAGCAGGCTGCTCATAGCCCATGCACTCGATAAGTGTAGGAATGATATCTGCAAGACATCCATTCTCCTTAAGAGTGTAAGCAGGATCATAGTTTACAAGGATGAAAGGAACAGGGTTTGTTGTATGAGCTGTCCAAGGCTCGCCTGTCTCGTAATCGATCATCATATCAGCGTTACCGTGATCTGCGCAGATGAACATTGTACCATTTTTAGCTTTAACAGCTTCTACAATCTTACCAACGCACTCATCAACTGTCTCAACAGCCTTAACTGCTGCAGGAATAACACCTGTGTGACCAACCATGTCAGGGTTAGCAAAGTTTGTAACCACAACATCGTACTTATCAGAGTTAATTGCATCGAGAACCTTCTCGCATACTTCAGGAGCGCTCATCTGAGGCTTAAGGTCATATGTAGCTACATCCTTAGGGCTGTTAACAAGGATTCTATCCTCACCTTCGTTAGGCTCCTCAACACCACCGTTGAAAAAGAATGTAACGTGAGCATATTTCTCTGTCTCAGCGATACGAGCCTGCTTCATACCCTTTGCTGCAAGCCACTCACCAAATGTATTTGTAAGAAGAACCTTCTTAAATGCGATCTCCTTGTTAGGAATAAGGGGATCATAGTCTGTGAAGCACACATATGTTGTCTTGATACGAGCGCCTCTCTCAAACTTATCAAACTCATCATCACAGAAGCAATGTGTGATCTCTCTTGCTCTGTCAGGACGGAAGTTAAAGAAGATGATCGAATCATTATCCTTGATAGTTGCTACAGGAGCGCCATCCTTCATGATTACAGTAGGAATAACGAACTCATCTGTCTTACCATCCTTATAAGTCTGAACCATGCACTCGTGTGCGCTGTCAGCCTTGTTGCCCTCGCCCTTTGTAAGTGCATCATAAGCAATCTTTACACGATCATAGTTGTTATCTCTGTCCATTGCGTAATATCTACCGGAAATAGAAGCAACTTCACCAACGCCAAGTTCCTTCATCTTATCCTCGAGCTGCTGAACGAAGCCGATTCCGCTTTCAGGGGGAGTATCACGTCCATCAAGGAAGCAGTGTACATAAACCTTAGAAAGGCCGTTTCTCTTAGCAAGCTCTAAAAGACCATAGATGTGAGTAATGTGACTGTGAACACCACCATCACTTACAAGTCCGTACATATGAAGAGCTGAATCATTCTTCTTGCAGTTATCGATAGCTGCCATAAGACCTTCGTTAGTGAAGAAATCGCCATCCTCGATTGACTTGGTAATTCTTGTAAGCTCCTGATATACGATGCGTCCTGCACCCATATTCATATGTCCTACCTCAGAGTTACCCATCTGGCCATCGGGAAGACCTACTGCAAGTCCGCTGGCATTACCTCTTACGCAAGGATACTCCTTCATAAGCTTGTCAAGAACCGGTGTATTTGCCATTGCTATAGCATTTCCCTCAGGATTGTCATTGATTCCGAATCCATCCATTATAAGTAAAACTGTTGGTTTACTACCCTGCATATTATTGCCTCCGTAAATAAAAATCTTATATTTTATATGTCCATTCACTGATGCTTATTACATAAACATCCAAATGTAGTATACATACAAATTGGCTATATCGCAAACTATTTACTATTAATAGCCTTTTTCATCCAAAGCCTTGTTTGCCAGATCCTCCGGGAAAGCTCTGATACTTTCCAAAGTAAGAAGTCTGAAGATCTTATCTCTTGTATAATCATCGCTGCCATAAGTTACTATCTCATCTATAGCTTTAAGGCACTGCTCATACCAGTCAACCTGACCTGTCTGCTCTAAATGATCTACTGCCATTGTAGCAACTGTCTCTGTAAATCCTTCGCCATACTCTGCTGAAAGCTGATGGATAAGACCGTCTCTTGAAAAAGCAGAATGTCTGATATAGCTTTTAGCCTCTAAAATAGCAAGCTTTTCTCCATTTGTATAAGAGCTCAAGTCCTCCTCGTCGTCTCTCTCATAAGCAGGCTCATCAACTACAGAGGTAATAGTCTCAAGGGATCTGATGAAATCAGGTGTATAGTCATGTGCGTTATTGCTACTCTCTCCAAGCTGATAACCATATAATGTATCGCCATTAATAAACGCAAAAATTGTGCCTTTTACTTCAACTCCGTTGTAATTAGCTTTATATTCTGCATACAGGCCATCAATATCACCGATGGTTCTGTTTTCAGAACTTACAAGCTCTCCATTTCCAAGAGCGCCAACAAGTCCCTCAAGAAAGCTGTCACTAAACTCTTTATCTGTAAGGTTGTATCCGGAAACACCATCTGATGAACTAACTATATACATTGCAAACTCATCATCATAGTTGTAAGCCAGGTACTGCTCATCATCAAATTGCTGTGTGTCCCAATAATCAGGGAACCTTACTTTCATATCCTTCATGACGATATTTCTGCAGTTGTAATAGTCGAATCCGGCTTTATCAGTAAGGCCTTCTTCCGGAACTTTAAGATCCGCATCATTTGGATATTTCAGGTCATAATCCGAATTATCAGTTACTTCAAGTCCATCATGGTGAATATCATCTGTGTTAAGTGAATCTTCCTGAGTATCTCCATAGGCCGTATCCTGTCCATCTTCCTGAATATCACCAGGCTGAACTTCAGGTTCAACAACTTCTGTTTCAGGTGTCATATTCTCAGGGTTTAATTCAGGATCCTGATCGGGGATTTCTCTTTCTTCATCATATTCTACAAAATTAGAATCACCTGATCCCTGATTTAGCGCCGCTTGCTGATCTTCAATTGCGGGAAGTAAAATACGATTATAAAAAGCATAGCCACCCACTCCGATAGCTGCAAAAATAAGAACTGCAATAACCGCTAGAACAGCCACAACAAGACCTGTATTACTCTTTTTCTTACCGGTTGGATTTACATTCTGATAATAGGTAGAAGCTGCTCCATAAGTAGGAGCATTTACCTGATTATACCGGATTCCTGCTCCAGTATAAAATGAAGAGCCACAATAATCACAAGTAACCTTTGCCTGTCCTGCTTCTCCATAGCAATCTGCCTGGCAGAAGGGACATTTTCCCATAAACACCTTTTCCAAAACTCTTTTCCTCCTTTAAAATAATTCCCTCAGTTTTTTGATTTATAATTTTCAATTCTTTGCTTAATAATATCAATTTCCTCATCAGAAAGCTTTTTGGGTTTACTTTGCATTACATTGTACTCAATGACCTTAATAAGCTGAGAATTGTCATTATCTTCAGAATTTTGCTTTTCAAGCTTACTTTCAAGAGATAACACAGCTACATCAACCAAAACCCTTCTTGTAGTTCCATCTATAGCAGACACTCTCGCATCCCCGGCTACAATCTGATCGCATACTTCAAAAAGATAGTTCTCAAGCTTATTTCTAAAATTCCCGGAGATGTTCTCTTCAACATCCGTAAGAATTGAGATAATTGCCAAAATATGAACATCAGAAAGCTCATATTCCTTCGCAGAATCATCACAGGTAAAAGCAATGTCAAAGTTCTTAGAAAGACTCATCTTATACTTCTTTTGTCTGCTCATCTTTTGAGGCATTCCGGCCATAAGTGAATGATCGTAGGTGTTTCTTATCTCATAATCAGTCTTTAGAAGCTCAGAAAAAGCAAGTAATAATCCCTCTGCATCTTCTTTAGTTGCATCAGATTCCAACAGTCCAAGCCCTGATTCAAGGGCAGCATGCATGCATTCCCTTGAAAATACAGGATCTACATCTTCAAAGACTCTGGATGAAACGCACATAACAGAAACAAAATGAGGAACAGATATTCCGACTAAATCTCCGTCTTCTGTCTGATTATCAAATAACTCCTCAATTGTTTCCTTATCCTTCTGCGCATCTTCGCTTAGACAAATATCTTCGTCTCCGCTTTTTTTGCAGGTCTCATAAGCAAAAAGCCTGTAAAGCAGAGCTTCGTTATTGTCGTCACATTTTTTATTTAAAGAAAATAGCGCTTCCTGTAAATCTTTTAACATAAAGACTCCCAAATAAAGTATTTTTGATCAAAAATATCTCTCACGCTGATTAACTATATCACAGAGCTCCTCTGTTTGCATTAAGCAATAGAGCGAAATACCGTCAATTATTTCACAACTCCAAGCTTTTCAGACTTTGAGCGTACATTTCTTCTGAACTTATCTGCTGAAGCAGATTTTCTCTTTCCGCTTCTTCCGATGTCAGAGCCCTTGCCCTTACCAAAATCAGAGCCCTTTCCTCTTCTGTCTGAATCTCTTCTCTGATCCTGACCGTCCTTTTTACCAAAGAACTTTCGGCCCTTATCTCCTCCATCTCTGTGGAAGCGCTCGCTTCTCTTTCTGTCTCTGTAGGAGCTTCTTCTGTCCTGTCTGTTAGGTCTGATGTTGAGATTCTCAGGCTCCTTACCCATCTTAAGTCTGAGAAGCCCTGCAGCAAGCTGCTCTAAAGTATACTCTTCCTCTTCAACCTTGGTCTGAAGGAATGCTATATAATCTGTAAGATCGTTCTCCTCGATAATATCAGTTATCTCAGAAAAAGCTGCTCTGGCCTTTGCTCTTGTTATCTCCTTAGCGTTAGGAACTTCGCATTCCTCAATCTTGGTATGACAAATTTTCTCAATCTCTCTAAGCTTGTACATTTCTCTTGGAGAAACAAGTGAGAAAGACTGACCGCTCTTACCTGCACGACCTGTACGTCCGATTCTGTGAACATAGTACTCGATATCCTCAGGAATATCATAGTTAAATACAGCAGTTACACCGCTTACATCGATACCTCTTGCAGCCACATCAGTTGCAATAAGGAAATCAGCCTGTCCGAATCTAAAAAGATTCATTACTGTATCTCTCTGATACTGTGAGAGATCGCCGTGAAGTCCTTCAGCTCTGTAGCCCTTATTCTTAAGGCTGGACGTAAGCTCATCAACTTTTCTCTTTGTATTACAGAAAATAAGGCTCCTCTTAGGCTGATGGTATTCTATAAGTCTTGTTAATACCTCTTCCTTATACTGGAAAGGAACCACATAATATTTCTGCTCAATTGACTTTACTGTGATTTCCTTGGGAGTCATTCTGATATATTCTGCATCATGCTGATAATTTCTTGTTATCTGCATGATAGGTTCAGGCATTGTTGCAGAGAAAAGAGCTGTCTGTCTCTCTTCCGGCATTCCTGCAAGAATAGTCTCGATATCATCTCTAAATCCCATATCAAGCATCTCATCAGCCTCATCAAGTACCAAAACCTTAACAGACTGAGTTTTCATTGTATGTCTTCTCATGTGATCCATGACACGTCCGGGAGTTCCAACAACAATCTGAACTCCTGCAGAAAGTGCTTTTATCTGTCTGGAAATATCCTGGCCACCATAAACTGCAAGGACCTTGATCCCATGCATATATTTTCCGAAACTTCTAATATCGTCTGCAGCCTGCATTGCAAGTTCTCTTGTAGGGCAAAGAACTATAGCCTGAAGACGCTTAAGATCGGGATCGATCTGCTGAAGAAGCGGGATACCAAAGGCTGCTGTTTTACCTGTTCCTGTCTGAGCCTGACCAATAAGGTCTTTGCCCCTCATCATTACAGGAATAGCTGCAGCCTGGATAGGAGACATATACTCAAATCCCATCTCTGTAACAGCTCTTAAAATTCTCTCATCAATTCCCTCAGCCTCATCGTATCTGATACGATTCTCCTTTTTCTCTTCCTTCTTAGGAGCGAGACTGTTGTTAAACATTTCTAATAAATCTGACATTACTACCTCTTTCTTAAATACTACTCGCATCCATGCGGTAGCTATGCTTTCTTTCAGTTCGAAGCAGACACAAGCTCGAAAATGCAAAGCATGCAATTTTATATATTCAACATGGCTCTGCTTCTCACAAAAAATGGGGACCAGCATAATAATGCCGTCCCCAATAGCATCAAAATAAAACAATTTTTACATATCGCCGCTCATTACATCTTTATTCTTAATAACGTAATCAGCAAGTGATATTACAGTAAGCGCAAGCGCTATATACATAATTATATCAGTTACAAGTCTAAGCTGCGATATATTAACGATCATAAGAATAACCATGATCATCTGGAATGTGGTCTTAAACTTGCCCCAATAGCTTGCTGCTATAACCCTTCCATTTTCTGCAGCAATTAGCCTGAATCCGCTGATAATAAACTCTCTTGCAATGATCACAACAACTATCCATGCAGGAATTCTATCAAGTTCAATAAGACAGATCATAGCACTGCACACAAGAAGCTTATCTGCCAAAGGATCCATGAACTTTCCAAAATCTGTTACCAGATTATATTTTCTGGCAATCTTGCCGTCAAACAGATCCGTGAGAGCTGCCACAACAAAGATCACAAGGGCAATCCAGTCATCAAGCGGTCCAAATATATCAGCAAGTAAGAATAAAACAAAAAACGGGATAAGAATAACTCTAAATACAGTAAGCTTATTCGGTAAATTCATCGTTCTCCTCCAGTAACTCTCCAACTAAGTCGTAATCATTTGATCCTGTAATTCTTACATTTACGAACTGACCACTCATAAGGTCGTATGGCACATCCATAATGAATAGGTAGCCGTCTACATCAGGCGCATCCATATATGTTCTTGCAACATAGGTGCATCCTTCACTTTCATAGTCCTCATCATCAGCTATTCTACCCTCAATAACTGCTGATACAGTCTGACCTATTCTTCCTTCTGCAGCGGCAAAAGCTATGCCCTGCTGAATATCCATAATCTCATCGCGGCGCTTTACCTTAATCTCCTCAGAGATCTGATTTTCCATTTCCCCAGCTACAGTATCCTCTTCCTGAGAATATGTAAAGCATCCGAGTCTGTCGAATTTAAGTTCCTTAACGAATGAAACCGTCTCTGCATGATCCTCATCAGTTTCTCCGGGGAATCCTGCAATAAGAGTGGTTCTAAGACAAATATCAGGAATCTGCTGTCTGATATAAGCAATTCTCTCAGTAATCTCAGCCCTGTTTGTCTTTCTGCCCATCATTCTAAGGACATTATCACTTCCGCTCTGAATCGGAATATCAAGATAATTACATATCTTATCCTGATTCTTTATTGTCTCTATAAGCTCATTTGTTATCTCTTCGGGATAACAGTACATAAGCCTGATCCACTTAAGATCTTCAATCTCACAAAGCTTATTCAAAAGCTCCGGAAGCTTTTTCTCACCATATAAGTCGGTTCCGTAAAGAGTAGTCTCCTGGGCAACCAGTATAAGCTCCGTTACACCTTCGCTTACCAGTGTCTTTGCCTCAGCAATAAGATCCTCCATGGGAACTGATCTGTATCTTCCACGAACCTTCGGAATTACACAGTATGTACAATTTTTGTTGCAGCCCTCTGAAATCTTAAGGTAATTATACATCCCGCCAAAGGTCTGTACACGCTTCATATTTCCATAAGGCTTCTTATCAAGAGGATCCATAAACGCATAATCGGAAGGACCCTCACCCTTGATTACAGAATCAAGAGCATCAACGATATGCTCAAGGGAAGCTATACCAATGATTCTGTCTACCTCAGGAATCTCAGTCTTAATCTCGTCGTGATATCTCTGTGCAAGGCAACCGCAAACGATAAGTGCCTTGTACTGACCTCTCACTCTATACTCAGAAAGCTCCAGTATAGTATCGATACTTTCCTGCTTAGCATCACCAATAAAGCAGCATGTGTTAACCACAGCTGCTTCGGCGATAGTTTCATCATCTGTAAATTCATAGCCACGCTCTGAAAGCATTCCAAGCATGACCTCGGAGTCGACTCTGTTCTTGTCGCATCCAAGTGAAACAAACAATACTTTCATATATTAATTACTCTGCTTCGTTCTCAGTTGCAGCTTCCTCGTTCTGAAGAGCTTCTCTCTCCTCATCTGAAAGAATACGAAGCTTATCAGCATTAAGCTCGTCAACTGCGATAGAAAGGAACTTCTCCTTATCCTTAACTCTTACCATAGGCTCGTCACCTGCAATAAGCTGTCTTGCTCTTTTAGCAGTAGCCATAACGATTGAGTAACGTGAGCTGATGATAGGCTCGTTTCCTTCCTCAACGTCCTTATTAACTACTTTCATAAGATCAACATATGATGGATGTATCATGTTTTTCCTCCATTCTTGAAATTAACAATTTATTATAGAACATTTAATCAAGTTTTGACAGCTGTTTTTGAATTTCTTTTATAAAATCTGCATTTCTTGCAGGAGTATAATGAGCTGCCTGGATAATACCGTGCATTGTATCAACGCAAGTATCTAAGTCATCGTTGATTACTATATTATCATACTCGTCAATACCCTGTCCCTCTTCTTTTGCGCGGAGCATTCTTCCGTGGATGACTTCTTCGGTCTCTGTTCCTCTTCCGCGAAGTCTCTTTTCAAGCTCCTCAATTGAAGGAGGTGTTACAAACAGTAAAAGTGCGTTTGGATATTTCTTCTTAATCTGAAGAGCACCCTGAATCTCAATCTCAAGGATTACATCCTTGCCGCTCTCAAGCTTTTCCTCTACGAATTTCTTGGGAGTTCCGTAGTAATGTCCGCAGTAGCCTGCATGTTCAATGAGACCATCCTCTGCAATAAGCTTCTCAAAAGCTTCATCTGTAACAAAGAAGTAACTCTGACCGTCTACTTCGCCCTCCCTGGGCTGTCTTGTGGT
>JAILPB010000043.1 GCA_024690485.1 Butyrivibrio sp.
TATATAAAAGCGTCAGATGTTACAAAAATATCAGGTTCGATTCCATAATGCAGAACAGCAGGGAGTGCAGTATCTACGGCAATAATGGATATTTCAGAGTTTTTTTCAGTGATGCTTAAAAGTCTTTGGACGTTATTTTCAAGAGATGGTCCGGGGGCAATGACGATTACGGTATCTTTTATATCTTTAAGATCATCTTCTGTGAGAGTAAGTTCTGTTTTTAACAGGCCATAGTTTGCTTTAAGATTCTTCTCGAAGATCGACCTGTTTTTATCCAAGGCCTCGTGTTCGATGCAGAGATCATCAAGCATATTTATGAGCTTCATCTTAAGATTATTTAAATTCTGCGGTTTTATATAAAGTTCTGATGTGATAACTACGCTGTTTAATGAATAGGTGAAGGTATCATCGGGAATGATAAAGTACACTCTTGCATCAAGATATTTTGAGATATCGTAAAAATGCAGAATTTCACAGAACAGTGATGGGTTCAAAAGAATGACATAAACAGAGAAGTCGTCCTTTTTGCTGAGCAGATACTCAAGTTCATCGCCAAGCCCAAATCCGTAGATAATGATAGGCTCATTTAACTTGAGATTTTTGCATCGATACTCAGCATAGCCCATTCTGTCATGATGGGAGGTCAGCTGAATTCCGTCGACTTTGATTGTCTGCTGTTTTCCTTCATCTATCTGAATATCATAGCAGTCTGCTTCGACAAAATCTGAGAGTTTTAAAAAGAAGTTATGATCAAACTTTTCAATAGCTGACATATTGACTGCAAAGAGATCGTCGGACATGGCTTAACCTTTTTTAGCATTTATCTGATGTGATATAGACAATTGTATCTGAAGTGTTTTCAGAAAAGATGAGGTAACAGGGGAATTTGTGAACTTAAAGGACAGAAACGTAACAGAATGATTCTGCCCAAAAAAAGATTAGACGCTGGTGTTAGCCTTTTCCTTAAAGTTTTTTACTATATGGTTGTGCTCATCAACCAGGACTACCTTAGGCACAAGGGCACGGGCTTCCTTTTCATCCATATTTGCATATGCGATTATGATGACTATATCACCCTCGAGAGCACATCTTGCGGCAGCGCCGTTGAGGCAGATTACACCAGACCCTCTTTCTCCGGGAATGGTGTAGGTCTCAAGCCGGGCTCCGTTATTGTTATTGACAATCTGTACTTTTTCACCTGACAGAATACCAGCAGCATCCAGAAGATCCTCATCAATGGTTATGGAGCCAACATAATTGAGGTTGGACTGGGTTACAGTGGCACGGTGAATTTTGCCATGCATCATGGTATAAATCATCAATCTACTCCAAAATAATATTGTCTATAAGGCGGGTACTTCCGAATCTGACTGCAACTGCCAGAAGGGAAGGAGCTTTTATCTTGTCATCAAGTGCGTATAAACCAGGAAGTCCGTAGCATTCGACATATTCAATGTTGGCAAGTGGCTCTTTTTTGATGGAATCCGTGGTGAAATCAACAATTGATTTAAGGCTGTCATCGCCTTTGTGGAATTTTTCCAGAGCCTTTTGCAGCGATGAAGAAAGTACTACTGCTGCTTTCTTTTCCTCAGCAGAAAGGTAGGTGTTGCGTGAGCTTCTGGCAAGACCGCTTTCTTCTCTTACGATAGGAACAACCACCAGCTCAAGGTTAAAGAACATATCCTTTACCATGCGTCTTAAAACTTCAACCTGCTGTGCATCCTTCTGTCCAAAGTAGGCACGGGTTGGTCCGACTATATTGAAGAGCTTGGATACTACAGTGGTAACTCCCCTGAAGTGGATAGGTCTGGTTTTCCCGCACAGAACCTTGGTGATATTACCCGTAACTTCAACCCAGGTGTCATCATTACTTGGATACATTTCATTTGCTGATGGTGCAAAAACTACATCACCACCTGCAGCTTCCACTACTTTAAGATCGTTATCAAGTGTTCTTGGATAGGCATCAAAATCCTCTGACGGACCAAACTGAGTTGGATTTACAAAGACACTGACCACGGTAATGTCATTGTCCTTTGATGATCTTGCGACCAGTGATGCATGTCCCTGATGAAGGGCTCCCATGGTTGGAACCAGTCCAACTGTTTTTCCCTGTGATTTGAATGGGGCCAGAAATTCTCTTAGTTCTTTTACAGTATGAATACACTGTGTCATGTTA
>JAILPB010000123.1 GCA_024690485.1 Butyrivibrio sp.
GTCTCCTGAAGACCATCTGATACCCTGAGAACAATTAGCAGGACTAAGTGATGCCGAAAGCTGAAGTGACTGACCATAGTTAAGTGTTGCACTGGTCTGACTAAGCTTAATTCCTGTAGCATTAACTGCAGAAATCTTAGCGCCATAATAGTTTGCTGTGCTCATAGGGTGAGCAGCGTTAAACTCAGGATTGTTGCACTCGTAAGCTCTTATATGAGCGCTATCAAATGTCTTACTTGTTGTAAGTGCATCAGTTTTATTAACACTTCCGTTATACTGAAGTGCATTATTACAATCTCCGGCAGAACCTGCAGCCTTAAGGAAATAGAATGTATAAG
The DNA here is from genome assembly GCA_024690485.1 of Butyrivibrio sp. Classification (GTDB taxonomy): domain Bacteria; phylum Bacillota; class Clostridia; order Lachnospirales; family Lachnospiraceae; genus Butyrivibrio. The sequence goes on from JAILPB010000123.1 coordinate 339, forward strand.
GAGCTACACCCTTTGACTCTCTGATATTTGAATCCCATGTGGAATCGATGTTGTAATAAACACCACCAAGCTTAACAATATTCCAGCCGTGGGACTCACCGCCACCTGTACCGTTAATAAGTCTTGCATCTACTCCAAGCTGAAGCATACATCTGTAGAACAGAAGCGCGAAACCTTCGCACACTGTTGAATGAAGTACTGCAGCTGAGTAGCAGGAGTAATGAAGATAGTTTCCTGCATTATCCTTTGCCTGATAATTACGGTCGTAGCCAATATTATTAACAATGTACTGATAAATTCTGCTTATCTTATTAAAATCAGAAAGACCCTTTGCATTAGCTCCGGACGCCTTAATGATATTATTTATCGCATTAGTTGTTGCAACTTCCTGAGCATAATTGTGAGTATAAACAAAGCTGATCTTAAATGTGCCGTAAGTGCAATTTTTGGCATAACCGATAGCGCTCTTACTAGCTTTCATTATAGAAGCCCACTTTACATAGTCACCTTCGTTAGGAACTCCTGTATGCTCATAGGCAATTTTAAGAACCTTATCAGCTATAGCAGACTCACCAAGTCTTCCCTTAATTGCAAAGTTAACTGCAATAACAGATTGTCTGTTTTTGATACCTGCTCTTACAGCCTCACCGATTTCCTGGAAATTTGTGCACTTTCCATTCTGTGAAAGAAGTGTCTTTACTTCCTCTGTTGTATCAATGTCAGCTCCAAGAGCCTGAACCTCTGATTCATCAATAAGGTCGGTAAAGAACTCATTGATCTCATATTCAGGTTCTGAAACCTCAAACTGAAGAACCCTCGCAACTTCATATACAGAAAAGCTTTCAGCATCATAGCTTACAACTGTCTCACCCTGTTCTTCAAAGGTTGTTGCCTCAGGAACTTCTGTTACTTTTGCTTCATCATCAATATGGAAAACCTGAAGCTCTGTATCGTCCTTCTTAACGTTTCCTTCTGTGAGCTCGTCTGCAAGAACGATATTTACATCAACTGTTCCCTCTTCAGGCTGGATTTCTACGCCGTTTGAGTAAAGAGTGATATTAAAAGCTGCTGAACTAAATACTGCTTCGTTATCCTCAAGAGTATCATTTACAAGTTCATCAGTAGCCTGTCCTGCAACCTCTTTTACCTGCTCGACTTCAACTGTTGTGTCCTCAGGAAGAATTCCTGCCTTAGCAGAAAGAGTGATGTGATAACCATCAACATCTGTCTCATAGAAGAAATCACCCTCTGCAGCCTTATCCTCTAAAAGCAGCGGATTTTCTTCGGGATTTAAAACTTCCTCAGTTGCCTCTTCATCAGAAGCATCTGCATTTTCTGTGCTTGCTTCATCAGAAGCATCTGCATTCTCTGTGCTTGCTTCATCTGCAGCATCACTGTTTTCTGTATCTGCTTCATCAAAGCCTTCAGTACTTCCCTCCTCTGAAGAATCTGATGAGCTCTCTGAAGAGTTCTCCTCATCTTCCTTTTTCTCAGAATCTGAAGCCTCGCCCTCAGCAGCGTCTGTCTTTCCTTCTTCGCTGTTATCTGAACCCTCTGTATCAGAGTTTTCACTTGAGCTTTCTCCTGATTCATCAGAAGGCTGCTCTGTTCCCTCTGCAGATTCTCCGCTCTCTGAACTACTTGCTTCTTCTGAAGAATTCTCAGCATCAGTAGATTCTTCTACGCTGTAATCAGTAGCTTTAACCTGCAATCCTGCAAAATTACTTGTCATAATGAAAGCACTAAGTAATATTGCAAGACTCTGTTTCATAAATTTCTTTCTCATTACAAAAAAATTTCCCCTTAAAATACTAAATATTCCCCTCCTGAAATATCTATATTAATCAGCAGCTCTCTTCATGAAAACATGCTGGTTGGTTTTGTATCGTTTTTCCTTAACGATTTCAAACCCCTGATCTTCAAAGACAGAAAGATCCATATCAAGATTGCACTCAGCAATTATCATAGTGTACTGCGTAACATAGCTAAGCTTAGATAAAAGTGCAAAGGTTCTCTCATAAAGGCCTCCTTCATAAGGTGGATCAACAAAGATAATATCTACCACATCCTCTCTTATGTTCTTAAGACCAACAAGAACGTCCTGCTTAAGCACAGTAGCTCTGTCCTCAAACTTTGTAGTCTGGATATTCTGATTGATGCATTTTACAGCCTTAATATTATTCTCGATAAAGTAGGCTCTTACTGCACCTCTTGAGAGTGCCTCAATACCGATGCCGCCGCTGCCTGCAAATACATCTATAAACACAGATCCCGGCACATCGTTCTGGATCATATTAAAAAGTGTCTCTTTGATTCTGTCCTGAGTTGGTCTGGTATCATTTCCTTCCGGTGTGACCAGCTTAAGACGTCTTGCTTCTCCTGCAATTACTCGCATATTTTTTCCTTTTTAAACTCTTATCTTTGTTCCCTTGGTATCTCTGTTTGCAATCTTCAAATGGTCAAGATTAAGCTGCTTGCCATTGTGCTCAATTACATAATCTGTTCCGTCAGTCAGATAATATACATCCCTCAGAGTATCTTTTCCTGAAAGTCTCATGCCTCGAACACCCACAGCACCCTTCTTCTTTTCGGGAATATCCTCTGCTTTAAATCTAAGGAAATATCCGCTCTCTGACAAAAGTACTACAGTGCTTATATCATGAAGAATCTGAACACTTATTACCTCGTCATCGTCAGCAAGCTTTGTAGCTGCAACGGATCTTCTTGTTACATCGAATTCACCACCGTCAACAACCTTCATATTTGCCTGCTTTGTCACAAACATAAGTCTGTAGAGATTAAGCTCAGACTGACTTGCAACATATACTATAGTGTCCTTATTAGTATCAAAATCACTGACATTATCAATCGGAACACCCTTGTCACGCATTCTTCCCTGAGGAAGATCCATGGCTTTAATTGTATGGAGGTTACCTGTATTAGTGAAAATACATACCTTTCCGGTGTTCTTCATGATAAATGAGAACTTGAAGTCATTCTTAATGGTTTCAAGGTTCTTTTCATAAGTTGTTACGTCTATTGTCTTAGCGTAACCGAACCTATCCATTATAAACGCTACATCAATTTCTTCAACAGGTTTTTCTTCATAAACAGCTTCTTCTACATTATCGATAACTGTTTTTCTCTTAACAGCATACTGCTTTTTGATCTCTGAAAGCTCATTCTGAATAACCAGAGACATAGACTCATGATCCTCTAAGATATCTTCATATCTAAAGATCTTAGCAACAGTATCCTCATGCTCCTTTACAAGGGCATCAAGCTCGAGGCCGATAAGTTTGTACAAACGCATCTCAAGGATTGCATCTGCCTGTCTCTCTGTGAAAAGAAGCTGAGCAGCCATGGCTCTTGAAGCGTCAGATTTAAACTTAATTCCCTCAATGTTACCGTTTATAAGGCAATCCTTAGCCATGGCTCTGTCCTTAGAACCGCGAAGGATCTCGATAACTATATCAATAACATTGCAGGCTTTAATAAGACCTTCCTGTACTTCCTTCTTTTCCTGCTCCTTTTTAAGGAGTGTTGTATATTTTCTTCTTGCAGTCTCAAACTGGAAGTCAACAACCGCCTTCATAATACTTTGAAGACTCATGGTCTCAGGTCTTCCGTCTGAAATAGCAAGCATGTTTACGCCAAAAGTATCTTCAAGCTTAGTCTTCTTGTATAAAAGATTAGTGAAGTTCTCAACGTCTGTATCCTTTTTAAGCTCAATAACAATACGGATACCTTCTTTTGAAGACTGGTTTGAGATATCAACGATATCGTTGGTGATCTTCTTTTCAGCAAGATCTGCAACATCAGATAAAAACTTACCTATACCGCTTCCGATCATTGTATAAGGTATCTCTGTAATAACCAGATTGATATGTCCGGCCTTACCCTTTTCCTGAGTCACCTTGCCGCGAACTCTTATCTTACCCTGACCTGTCTCATAAATTTGTCTAAGCTCGTCCTTATTGATAACTACGCCACCTGTAGGGAAATCAGGTCCCTTAACGTACTTCATAAGCTGCTTTGTAGTCATCTCAGGGTTCTGCATATAAGCAATTTCAGCGTCAATTACTTCCCCAAGGTTATGAGGAGGAGTATTTGTTGCCATACCTACTGCGATACCTTCAGAACCGTTTATAAGGAAATTAGGTATCTTTACAGGAAGAACTGTGGGTTCTCTCTCTGTTTCATCGAAGTTAGGTATAAAATCAACTACGTCCTTATCCAGATCAGCAAGGAAATTCTCCTGAGTTATTCTGGAAAGTCTTGCCTCTGTATAACGCATTGCAGCTGCGCCGTCGCCCTCGATATTGCCAAAGTTACCATGGCCGTCTACAAGGGGAACTGCTTTTTTGAAATCCTGAGTCATTACAACCAGTGAATCATATATGGAGCTGTCTCCATGGGGATGATATTTACCCATGGTATCACCGACTATACGGGCACTCTTACGATAAGGCCTGTCATAGCGAATACCAAGCTCATACATATCATATAAGGTTCTTCTCTGAACCGGTTTAAGACCATCCCTGATATCCGGCAGAGCTCTTGCTATAATTACGCTCATTGCATAGTCTATATAAGACTTCTGCATAATCTCCGAATACTCGGAACGAATAACTTTTTCTTCCATTATCAAAATCCCCTAAGTATTAAATATCAAGTTCGGCATCAGTTGCATGCTGATGAATAAATTCTCTTCTTGGCGGAACCTCGTTACCCATCAAAAGCTCTGTCATATGAGAAGCCATCTTGGCATCCTCAATCTCAACGAGACGAAGCATACGATTTTCAGGATCAAGAGTTGTCTCCCAAAGCTGCTCAGGATCCATTTCACCAAGACCCTTATATCTCTGAAGGGTAAACGGTCCTTTATGATTCTTTCTGTACTTCTCAAGTGCAGCATCATCGTATAAGTACTCTTCCTTACCCTTACTTGGCATAGCCTTGTAAAGAGGCGGCATAGCAAGATATACATGACCTTCGAAAATAAGCTCCGGCATGAATCTATAGAACAGTGTCAAAAGAAGTGTTGCAATATGAGCACCGTCTACATCCGCATCGGACATGATAACAATCTTGTCATATCTAAGCTTTGAAATATCAAAGTCATTGCCATATCCTTCAGAAAATCCGCATCCAAATGCATTGATCATGGTCTTTATCTCAGCATTTGCAAGAATCTTATCTATACTTGCCTTTTCAACGTTAAGAATCTTACCTCTGATAGGAAGAATAGCCTGAAATTCTCGGTTTCTTGCCATCTTGGCACTACCACCCGCAGAATCTCCCTCTACGATAAAGATCTCGCACTTAGATGCATCTTTACTTATGCAGTTTGCAAGCTTTCCGTTTGAATCAAAGGAATACTTCTGCTTTGTTAAAAGATTTGTCTTTGCCTTTTCTTCAGTTTTGCGTATCTTGGCCGCTTTTTCAGCACATCCGATAATAGACTTAAGTACTTCAAGATTTCTGTCAAAGAATCTTGAAACCTCTTCACCTGTTATCTGGGATACTATCTTGGCAGCATCCTGGTTATCAAGCTTTGTCTTAGTCTGACCTTCGAATCTGGGATCCGGATGCTTGATACTTACAACTGCGGTCATACCGTTTCTTACATCAGCACCTGTGAAGTTATTGTCCTTATCCTTTAAAATAGAAAGCTCACGGGCATACTGATTTATGATGTTGGTAAACATGGTTTTAAAGCCGGTAAGGTGTGTACCACCCTCGGCATTATAGATGTTGTTACAAAAGCCTAATACATTTTCATGGAATTCGTTGACGTACTGGAATGCAACGTCTACAGAAACCCCTTCGCTCTCTCCGCTAAAGGAAATAACATCGGAAACAGCTTCCTTACTTTTGTTCATATCACGGATAAATCCCGTAATCCCCTCAGGCTCATGGAACTCAATATATTCCTCGGTTCCCGGTCTGTCATCTATATAAATAATTGTAAGATTCGGATTAAGATATGCTGTCTCATGAAGTCTTGACTTTATATCTTCTTCTCTGAATCTTGTCTTTTCAAAAATCTCCGGATCCGGCAAAAATGATATGGTTGTGCCGTGCTCCCTGGTCTTTCCCACAGGCTCAAGTAGGCCGTTCTTAAGCTCTACAGTCGGAACACCTCTTTCATAGGCATCCTCGTAGATCTGTCCATCAGTTCTTATCTGAACCTTAAGCCATGTAGATAAAGCGTTAACAACAGATGAACCAACGCCGTGAAGACCACCACTGGTCTTATATGCTGCATTGTCGAACTTACCACCTGCATGAAGCATGGTAAGAACTACTCGCTCTGCAGTTACTCCCTTAGCATGCATCCCCACCGGAATACCACGACCGTTATCCTCAACAGAAGCGCTTCCGTCAGGATGGAGAGTAACACAAATCTGAGAGCAGTACCCTGCAAGGTGCTCATCAACTGCATTATCTACTATTTCATAAACCAGATGATTAAGACCTCTGGTAGAAACACTTCCAATATACATACCGGGTCTCATTCTTACTGCTTCGAGTCCCTCAAGTACTGTAATACTGGAGGCATCATAATTATTATTTACTGCCATAAATTACTTCCCAACCTTAACTTTCTTCATTTCTAGAATAAACGTATCTAAACGCTTCAATAATCAAAGATGAATCTTTCTTGAGCAGGCGATTGCAAGGGCGCCCGGTCCAATATGACAGGATACAACCAATGACAAAGGATCCATGTGCATATCGTATCCGGGGAATGCCTCTTCGACTTCCTTCTTAAACTCAAGTGCCTTATCAAGATCATAGCTGTATGAACCTGATAAATGTACATCCCTGGCATCAAATCCGCCAAATCTGTTTTCAATATCATTCATCATAGCGTTGATCATGATGTTTTTACCCTGGTTTGCTGTTCTTGCCTTGGCAAAAGCATCAAGCTTCTCACCCTGAATCTGAAGAACGGGCTTAAGCTTTAAAAGTGTTCCAAGGGCAGCAGCTGCAGGTGTGATTCTTCCACCCTTTTTAAGATAATAGAGAGTATCAAGCATAATATAGATACTTGACTCAAACTTTACTGCCTCAAGCTGTTCCTTGATTTCCTTTGCAGTAAGTCCCTTATCTCTCATTTCAACGGCATCTAATACAGACTGCCTCATTGTTACTGAAATTCTCTGATTATTTACAACGAAAACTTTTCCTTCATAGTCATCTGCAGCAAGCATAGTAGCTGTCTGACATGAACTTGAAAGTCCGCTGCTAAGAGGTATATAGACAAGCTCATCATATTCTTCAAGGACTCTGTCCCAAAGTTCCAGTGTGGATCCGGGACTAGGCTGACTAGTTGATACGTCAGCACCCTCTGCGAGCTTCTTAAAAAAATCTTCCTGAGAAAGATTGATTCCTTCTAAATATTCAACTCCATCAATCATAAACGGCGTAGGAATAACGATTATACCAAGCTTTTCTCCTACTTCAGGCATAATACCACTGTTTGTATCTGTTATGATTGCAACTTTAGACATATCATCCTCCACTAGATGTTGTATTTTGCATGGTTACACATACTAAATTTTACTTTTATAACGCCGTAAAGTCAAATAAATTCGAAACTAAAGCCTCTTTTAGAGCTGCATTTTCTTCCTCTATAAGATCCGGATCATCCTTCAAAAGATTATCAACATAATAGGCTGCTTCCTTAATAAGTTCCGCATCCTGATATATGTCAGCTACATGAAAAGCAAGCTCTCCGCTTTGCCTTATACCAAATAAGTCGCCGGGCCCTCTCTGCTTTAGATCTTCCTCCGCAATTTTAAATCCATCATTGGAATTATTCATGATCTCAAGCCTTTTCTTAGCATCCTCCTGTCCGGATGTATTAATGAAAATGCAATAGGACTGATGCTTTCCCCTTCCGACGCGTCCTCTTAACTGATGGAGCTGGGCAAGGCCAAATCTCTCAGAGTTTTCTATCATCATGACCGTGGCATTTGGTACGTTTATACCAACTTCAATAACAGTTGTTGACACAAGAACATCTATATTCCCCTTTGAAAACTCATCCATGATCATTTCTTTTTCGCTGGCCTTCATCTTGCCGTGAAGAGTTGCAATACGCACTGAAGAAGGAAGCGTCGCCTTAAGCTTATCCGTATAATCCATTACATTCTCAAGGCCGTCCATCTCGCCCTCTTCGATCATGGGACAGATAACATAGGCCTGACGTCCTGCCTGAATCTGATCATTTATGAATTTATAGGCTGTGTTTCTGTATTCAGTTCCAACAACACAGTTCTTTATTGGAACTCTTCCTCCAGGCATCTCATCAAGAATTGATATATGCAGATCGCCATATAAAATTATTGCAAGAGTTCTGGGAATGGGAGTAGCACTCATTGCAAGAACATGAGGGAAAGAACCCTTATCAAAAAGTTTCTCCCTCTGCATTACACCGAATCTATGCTGCTCATCCGTAATAACAAGCGCAAGGTTCTTATAGTTTACCTTCTCCTGTATAAGGGCATTTGTTCCGATAATGCAGTTGTAATCGCCCTTTTCTATTCCTTCCTGAACCAGCCTCTTTTCTTTTGCAGATAGAGAACCAACCAGAAGAACGGGCTTCATAGGAAGGTCATATTTTTCTATCATCTCAAGGAACCCATCATAATGCTGCCTTGCTAGGACTTCTGTGGGAGCCATGATTGCTCCCTGATAGCCGTTTGCTGCGCATGATAAAAGAGCAAGGAATGAAAGAATAGTCTTGCCTGATCCAACATCACCCTGGATAAGTCTGTTCATAATATGTGGTCCCATAAGATCGTCTCTTATTTCTCCCCATATCTTCTTCTGTTTTCCGGTAAGCTCATAGGGAAGATATTTTATAAGCTTATCCGTAACTTCTTCATCCTTAAAAGGATAATGATTTATGGACTTTTCTTCTTCTCTCTTTAAAAATCTAAGGCTAAGAATAAAAAGAATTATTTCATTAAAGGCAATTCTTCTCCTTGCCTCTTCAAATTCCTTTATATCCTTAGGAAAATGAATCTTCCTTACAGCTTCAGGATAATCCATAAGCTTCAAACTGTTCTTTAAATCAGACGGAAGGATGTCCTCCAAATACGCACTACAGGGAATAGCCTGAGATACAGTCTTTATCATCAGATTATTTGAAAGCCCCTTAACGAGCGGATACTTAGGCTGCATGGAGCCCATTATTTCAAGATAATCTTCATATTTAAAAAGCTTTGGCTGTTCCATAACAAAGGAGCCGCCCTTTTTCTGAACAAGGCCTCTGAAAACAACGAAGCTTTTCCCCTTAAGATTATTAGCCATATAAGGCATATTGAAGTATGTGATCTTAATTTCGCCGGTCTGATCAGCAGCTTTAAATGTAAGAATACTTAAGTTTCTGACTCTTCTCATCACAGGAGACGAGGTGCATCTTACTCTGATAGCCGCAACTTCACCATTTGTGAGGTCCTCAACCTTTTTTATTTCTCCACAGATGTCATAATCCCTTGGAAAATAGTTAAGAAGATCACCGATAGTCTTTATCCCACACTTCTCAAAAAGGGCGCGGCTTTTATCGCCAACGCCCTTTAAAGAACCAACATTTTCAATTAATGAATTGTTTGAATTTTTACTCATTATTATTCCGCACTTACGATGTAATAGTAGATAGGCTGTCCGCCATACTGTACTTCAACGTCACATTTAGGGAACTTCTCTTCAATACGCTTTCCAAGAGCAGCAGCCTCTTCTTCCTTGATATCGGAGCCATAGTAAAGGCTTATAAGCTCTGTAGAACTATCTGCAATCTTATCAAACATCATTACAGCCACATCATCGATGTCATTACCTACGCCAAGGATTCCGGAATCACCGATTCCCATGTAATCGCCCTGCTTGATTGTAACATCATCGATCATTGTGTCTCTTACTGCATATGTAACTTCACCGGTCTTAACTGTTCCAATAGCTTCCTTCATTGTCTCTTCGTTATCTGAAGCAGACATATCAGGAATGAAGTTAATTGCAGCGGTAATTCCCTGAGGAATTGTCTTAGTGGGAATTACAACTATCTTCTTCGGGTCGTTATTATCTTCAAGCATTATCTGAGCCTGGTTAGCTGCAAGGATGATGTTCTTGTTGTTAGGTAAAACAAATACTGTATCAGCATTAACCTTTGCAACAGCATCAAGAATATCCTCAGTGCTGGGGTTCATTGTCTGACCACCTTCGATAACGTAGTCAACACCAAGCCCTCTGAAAATATCAGCAAGACCAGAACCTGCACAAACAGCTACAAAGCCCATATCCTTATGTTCCACAGGAACTTCAGGTTCATTTGCTGCCTTAGCTGTAGCACCAGCCTTAAGCGGAATGTCATCACCCGGGTTATAGGTAGGTGTAGACTCTGCAGCACCGTTGATCTCTGTATCTATCTCAGCATAAGAGCCACTCTCAAGCTCATGGAATAGCTTCTCTCTGTGCTCCATACGCATGTTGTCTATCTTCATGTTGGAAAGCTGACCATACATAAGTGCTCTCTGAATAGCAAGACCGGGATCATTAGAATGAACGTGAACCTTGCATATCTCATCATCAGCTACCATAACGATGCTATCGCCGATTGATTCAAGGAATGCCTTGAAATCCATCTCCTGCTTAACATTAAGAGGCTTTGTCAAAAGAACGATAAACTCAGTACAATAACCAAACTTTATGTCTTCTTCAGATAACTCAACGCTCTTCTTAGCTACAGGAGTTGCAGCTGCAGCATCTACAGTGTAGTCGATTTCTTTACCCTGATAAATATCAAGAGCGCCCTTAAGTACCTGTACAAGACCCTGTCCGCCTGAATCAACAACGCCTGCCTGCTTAAGAACAGGAAGCATATCAGGAGTCTTCGCAAGAACCTCATCTGCATACTTAACAACTTCTTCAAAGAATACACCGAGATCATCAGCACCTTCCTTAGAAAGTTCTGTTGCTCTCTCACTGGCACCCTTAGCAACAGTAAGGATTGTACCTTCCTTAGGCTTCATAACTGCCTTATATGCAGTCTCTACAGCCTTTTCAAAAGCATCAGCGATAATTGCCGCATCAAGTTCCTCGTAATCACGAATTCCCTTAGTAAAACCTCTAAGGAGCTGTGAAAGGATAACACCGGAGTTACCTCTTGCACCACGCATTGCGCCTGAATAGATATTCTTACTAAGAGTTGCCATATCAACGTCTTCTGAAAGAGCCTGAACGTCCTTTGCAGCAGACATGATAGTCATTGTCATATTTGTACCGGTATCTCCGTCAGGTACAGGAAATACGTTGAGTTCGTTAATCCACTCTTTTTTTGCATTCAAATTACTTGCGCCGGCAAGAAACATCTTTCTCACCATTGCAGCATTAATAGTGTTACTCAAAATTCAATCCTCCTTGAAGCCTTAGTCGATGACGCGAACGCCTTCAACAAAGATATTTATCTTCTCAATTTCAAGGCCGGTGAATTCCTCAACCTTGTACTTAACATTATCAATAAGGTTATCAGTTACAGCTGAAATGCTTACGCCATAGGCTATGATTACATGAAAATCCAAAGTAAGCTTGCGATTTGGACCAACCTGAACGTTGATTCCTCTCTTTATATTATCTTTCTTCAAAAGACTAACAAGTCCTTCAGCTACATTTACATTTGCCATTCCAACGATACCAAAGCATTCATTAGCTACAGCACCTGCGTACTGTGCAATGACTTCGTTATCAATAGCAATACTTCCCATATGAGTATTCATTGATGTAGACTTCATTCTGCACCTCCATTAATATATGTATGCTCTAATACACATATAGCATTATAAACTAACTTCCGTAAAAAAGGAACATAGTCTCCAAAACCATATCTAAGTATTATTACACCTCTATATTTCCGGCTCTAGAACCATTATAAATTTTACCTTAATAGTTTTTAACTATTAAAATGTAAAAAAGGATTCACGCTTGTGAATCCTTTTTAATCATCATTAAAAATCTTAGATTAAGCTCTCTCTACAGCTTTTGATCTAAGGCAACTTGTGCAAACATTCATTCTCTTAGTTGCTCCATTAACCTTAACTGCAACCTTATGTACGTTAGCATTCCAAGCTCTATTTGTCTTTCTATGGGAATGGCTTACGTTATTACCGAAATGAACGCCTTTGCCGCAAACTTCACATTTAGCCATTTTGACACCTCCTTATAAGCCATATTTTCTATACTAAAACAAGCGAATCAAATTACAAAATATCCGCAACATTGAAAATAATAGCAGAAAACAATAATAAATGCAAGCACTTTTTTATCATTTTCCATCATGCCTTCATGTAAGTGTCAAACTGTCTTAAAAGTACATTGTACTCCTGGTTGATTATGTCACACATCTCATGATCACCGCACATATTATCAGGATGATAAATCTTCATAAGATCTCTGTATCTCTTTTTAAGAGCAAGCATGGAGTTGACTCCATGGAAGAAAAACTCTCCTCTGCTGTACTCGTCTTCGCGTATAAATCCCTTTTCCTGCTCAAGCTTTTTCCATTCGCGCTCAATGTGCTTCTTATCAGCATTGAGCTTATCAAAACCCTCTTTGAGGATCTCTATCTGCTGATCAAACAAAACCTTGTCGTCGTTTAGTCTCTGTTTCTCATGCTCAAGAGCACCCCTCTCAGCCTGAAGATCAATACGGAGCTTTTTTATCTCCTCTTCAATCTGAGCAACCTTCTTATCGACTACCCTACGCTCCTGCTCAATGCGCTCACTCTCCTGAAATATCCATAATTTCATCTCAAGAAGCTCATCCTCAGTTGCTTTGTCGATTCTTTCTTCGCTAATCCTCTCCATACGAACCCCCTCAACTACCGGTATTCGCTTATAATACCTTCCCGGAATTATAAAACTAACCTAACCCTAAATTACTCATTCCCGTTTTCCGGAAAAGCAACATCAACGGCACTCTCATCATCCATCATGTCGTTTCCACGATTTAAGAAGCGATCAGCGATATCAGGTACAAGATCAAGGACTTTTGTTACAGCATCCTGATTCTTGATATTTACAAGTTTTGTCTGACCATTCTTAATAACAAGAACTGCACTGGGAGACATCTTTGCACCAAAACCGCCTGTGCCTGTATTCTTTTTATCTGCATCACTCGCACCTGCACCAACGCCGAATGAAACGTCGACAAGTGGCAATATGATAGTGTCTCCGATTTGTGTAGCCTCGCCAACTACTGTCTTTGCTCCAAGTATTGAATGCATCCCTTCCATAAGAGAATCAATAACAGAATCGAAATTTTGATTTGACATAGAGCTCTCCCAACTTATGAATTGATTATTTTTTTGAACCTTCTGACTGTTTTTCTAATGTCCTTATTAAAGTATACTACAGCTGCAGCCCAAATAATCGTAATAATTCTAATTCTGCCTTTAATGTCTATGTCGCCCTCAATCACAGCTCTCTCAAAATCAGGTGTCAGATACACCTTTCCTGCAAGGATTGGATACATCATTCCATATGCACTAAATATATCGGCAGTAGATGCCACATCATTCATCCCCAAATGAATATGTGCCTTGAACTTTTTAGGCCAAATAGCCTTGATTACTCGCCTAAGCTGCTTCTTGGAAACTTTAAAAGCACGCTTAAAAATGTCATTGTTCAATGTATTTTTAATCATGTCTATCTTAGCACAGATGCTAGATATTGTACATTGTATTTTTTGAAACACAACCTGTGGCATTTTTATGATTTTGCAGATGGTTTCAAATATCTTTCCAAGCAGTGAAAAGAAGCCGCCCTCTTTTTCATCCTCGTAATCTCTCTCATACTGTTCCTCAAAAAGCTGATCCTTAGGAGGTTCTTCTGCCTCTGTTTCTGCAGGAGCTTGCCCCTCCATTAAAGAGGCCTCTTCTACTTTTGGATCAGCATTCGTCTCAGAAGTTATTTCTGCTTCCCAAGGGCTATCTTTATGGCTTTCAAGCCCTGAAAAATCCTCCATCTCAGTAACTTTATCGCCTTCATCAGCTACTACAGAGCCATCGTCTTTTTCTTCTATAGCGCCATCTGAATCAGCGCCTGAGTTCTTTTCCTTCCGAGGAAAAACAGTAAAGAACAAGACCTTTACGCTAAAGCTGTCATCTGCCGGAAACTCAAAGCTTCCTCTTACGAGATACAAGAGCCAGTGGAAAGAAGCCTTTAAATGAACTCTGTCCTTTAGTTTATCCTTCTCATTTTCAAGATCCGTCCTGTCAACAGTTCCGTAAACCTTGTATCTTACGGGGACAAACAATACAAGAAGCAGAATCAAAAGAAGGAGAGCTAATATGACCAGAATAGTAATCCCTATGTACTTTAATATGAGTAAAAATACAGCCATCACTTTCCTCTTACGCTATCAAGATATCTTATAAGGTCGCCGTCCATGCCTGCCATAACAGATTCCTGGGTTATCTTAACTATCGTATCCAGAGCTTCGTTGTAGGAACCACAAATTCCATATACGTAAGCCCTGTGTCTTAAATAGTACTTTTGCTTTAAAAACCCGCAGTGCTGGATTTCAAGCTGATTATCCTTACACTCAGAAGCCGTTATTACATAAATAAAAAGCTGTCCTGCACCGTGCTTTAGCTTCCACTTAACAAGCTTTGGGTTTTTAACAGATTCGCCAATATATAAATTTTCATAAAAATCGCAAAAACCTCTAAGCGTCACGTTTCTCACTCCCTAAATTAACGACATTTTGGTGTATAGCTAAGCTTTAATGTCACTCAGCATCAAAATAAGTATCATAAATTCTCTTTGCGATAGGAACCGCATATTCTCCGCCGGAACCTGCATTTTCAACAATAATTGTAACCGCAATTTCAGGGTCCTCGCAAGGCGCAAATCCCGTAAACCATGCATGAGAATCTGAGGTTGAATCCTTAAATTCGGCTGATCCTGTCTTACCTGCAGAGGTATAGGACAAACCCTTAAGTTTTGAAGCTGTACCTACTTCTACAACTTCCTTCATCTGTTCCTGAAGAAACCGGGCCTCATCCTCATCTAAAATATCCTTATATTTTGAAGGGTCGTACTTTTTGATCACCTTCCCATCATCAGACTGTATGGAATCTACAAGATATGGCTCCATAAGTGTTCCGTTATTAGCAATGGCCATAGTTATCATATTTAAATGCAGAGGAGAAACAAGAGTAGTTCCCTGTCCAATTGCAAGCTGCATCATATCTCCCTCGGGAAGCTCGTCATTACAGATAGCTGTAGACTTCGAATAGCCAAACTCCCAGGGAAGCTCCTGCCCAAACATAAGTCCATTAAGGGTACTTTCAAATTTGCTCCTGTTAAAATCAAGAGACATGCTGGCAAAAGCAGAATTACAGGACTTCGCAAAGGCCTTTGTAAAATCAAGGCTTCCGTGATTTTCGCCGTGATAACAGTTTATGACATTATCTCCGCTCTTAAATTTACCTGTGCAATTAAAGGAAAAATCCCTGTAGCTATCACCGTTTTCTCTGTAATACTCAAGAGCAGTAACAATCTTAAAAGTAGATCCGGGAGGATATAACCCTTGAGTTGCCCTGTTTAAAAGCTGCGTATTATCTTCATCTTCCGTAAGCTCATCCCAGATCTTAGTGATCTCGTTTGGATCAAAATCAGGCTTCGATACCATGCACAAAACCTTTCCTGTCTTAACTTCAGTGACTATAACCGCACCTTTGTGAGCAGCCAGAGCTTCGTAAGCAGTCTGCTGAAGCCCCGCGTCCAATGTAGTATATACGCTGTCTCCCATGTATTTTTCTTCATTTTCATGGGCTTTAACCTTATTTGCAAGAGAAAGGCTGGTATTTATGAGATAGTAATTTGAAAATTTCTCAATACCGCTTTTTCCGTTTGTAGCAAAGCCAACCACATGGGAAAACACTTTTCCAAAGGGGTATTCTCTTACTTCCTCGCCCTCATCATCAGTAACCGTCCTTGCAAGAATCTCTCCATCACGAGAATAGATATTTCCCCTGATGTTTTGAGATTTCAAAAGCTGCTGATGGGCATTATAGCCATTATCCATCATTTCAATCTTATTAGTGTAAGCATAGACGCAGATGTATGTGATCATGGCTATAAAAAGAAGCACATTAAATATTCCAATAAAAATAATTGAATAGTTCTTTTTATTTTCCACTTGCCTTATTTTCCTTCTTTTTGTTCAAATAATCCTGATATCTCTCATCACTTCTTACAAGACACTCACCCTCAATAAGAGCAAACATTATGATGGTTACGGCAACTGAAGTTCCGCCGTAGCTCACCATAGGAAGAGTCACACCTGTAAGAGGTATAAATTTTGAGTTTCCTCCAATTGTCAAAAATACCTGGAATATGTATGTAACCGCAAATCCAACGCACATAAGGCGTCCAAAGTCGTTGCGGATCTTATAGGCTTCCAAAAGGATCATTATAAAAGTTGAGAGGCAAACAAGTGCCACGCAGGAAGCAAATATAATTCCAAGCTCCTCTGCAATTGCAGCGAAAATAAAATCCTCTTCAACAAAAGGAATGGATGACGGAGTTCCTCCAAAAAGTCCAAGTCCAAAGAAGCCTCCGCCGCTTATAGCAAACAGTGACTGAGAAATCTGATATCCGGTATTGTCAATGGTTGTCCATGGATCAAGGAAAGCTGATACCCTCACCTGTATATGTGGAAAGAGCTTATATGCAACAACACTCGCAAGACTTCCGGATCCAAGTCCCAGGATAAAATACAAAGGATTATTTGTTGCCACAAGTAAAATGCACAGATACACAACAAAGTAAATAAGCGCACTTCCAAGGTCCTTAAGCAGAACCAGGATTATTACATGGGCAGCAGCCAATACAGATGCCAATACTATAGTTTTAAAATCCTTACTTCTTGATAAAACAGAAGCTGCAAAGAACACAAATAAAAGCTTAACCAGCTCTGAAGGCATAAATGTAATTCCAAATAACCTAAAGTTAATCTTAGAGCCGTTTATAACAGTTCCATACACCAAAAGAGCAAGCAATAGCGTAAGTCCGATAGCAGCAAAAATGTAGCCGCAGCGCTCTAAAAATTCCATTCTAAAGAGTAATTCCGGGATAACAAATGCGATTATTATAGAAACCGACGCAATAATGAACTGTTTTATGCCTTTGTTATAGGAAATCCTTGTAATAACAACCATTCCCACCATGAGCATAAAACACATATTACTGATAATGAGCCTGTTGCCATCAGGATAGATGAGTTTAAACAGACCTATGGTAGTAGCTATAACAATAAGCTGAATTGCGCAAAGAAGGAAGTACCTCTTACTTCCCGTCTTTGCAAAAATCTGGATAAAAAGAGAAAACTGCGTCATGAAAAGAGCTATATTCAACATGACATAGAGAGGTTTTCTCCTTTTCTCCCCCTTATAAATAAAAACCAAAAAACTAAATAACGTATATAACAAGGCACATCCAGCTATGACATACCTTGAAATCTCAGTTACATATAATTCCATATTTTCCCCAAAGCTGATTATCAGTCAGCACTTTTTTCAAAATGTCCCGCAGTATAATCCATGTCCCTCAAAACTGCAGTCAATAGCTCATCTCCCGGCTTCTTATCCTGAACAAGCTGTTCGTAAGCCTTTAGTATCTCAGAAACATCTTTTGCTTTTTCAACAGTAAAGTCTATCCTTAAATACGTGTTGTAATTCTTTGCAAAAGCCTTTATCCTATCAATCTTTTTAAAGAGTGATGTAACTGCACTATTCCAGATTATATTCATGCAATATCTGCAGTCATAGGTTACAGGCATGGTTCTGCCTGTTCTGTCATTAATATATATAGTATCATACTCGCACATGGAAGCGCGCTTTTTTGTACAATCCTTAAAGGTATTTCTTATGCAGTTACTTGAAAGCATCATAGGTGTTCTTCCATATATCTGCATAGTTGCAGTAGGAAGAGACAGCTGCTTTCTCTCATTTTCAGACAGAATACTGCCGTAAATTCCCTTAAGAAGATCCTCGTTCTCATAAATATTAAGTTCAAGAGGCAAGGAGAATTCATCAAAAATATCTCCCTTAAAAATATCTTTCATTTCCGCGTAGGCCATATGGTTCCAGATATATAGGCCGTAATCGGGAACAAGCTTTCCCTTATATCCACTCTTTAAAACATAGGAAAGTTCTTCCATATTTCTTAAAAGAACGCCCTTAAAGCCTTTGTTATCAGCTTTTTCCAGAACGTTTTTAAGATCAAACTTATCAGGGATATTATCTTCGCTTCTCATAACATAGGGAAGCATCACATATATATCTGCCTGGCCATGATCAGGTATCTCATTATCCAAAGCAAGGATTCTACTATCAACATATATTCTTGATATATTGCCATTTAACCTACTTATCTCGCACACATTATGAAGCTGCGCATAAGTCATAACGCTCACATGAAGCTGAGGCTTACTTATAGCGCCTGTAAGACTGGATATCTTTTTATCGTTATTCTTATATCCTGTTTCTTCAAATTCAGAGAAGTCATGTTCTTTATAGCCTCTAAGTTCATAGACCTTTTCTATAAACTCTGAAACCGCCTGCCTTCTAAGCTCATTTAAAACTTTTACAGGAACAAAAACGCCCTCCTGGCCAAGATTAACAGAAAGATTTTTAAGCTCAAGATCAGTATCTCCGAATTTCTTTAGCTGTTTCTCAATATCAGCCTTAGTCATAGGACGGTTCCTAGCTTTATCAGCAACCTGTCCTGCTAATTTAATTCTTGCGTCAAGCTCTTTATCTTCAGAAATCAGCTCTATCTCAATATTTTTTCCTGCTTCAATGTTGCATTTTAAGGAAACAGGGAACTTCTTCCTGTTCTCTAAATATGTCTCATGTATCTTATTTAAAGTATCCTCATTTTGCTTATTATAAGAAGGATCCTGAAGGGTAACCATATCAGGACTGTTATGCCTAAAGTAATAACCCTCTCCAATCTCTGAGCGCAGATACAGCGTTGAAAGAACCTTCTTATCTGCCTCTGTGGCTTTTTCTCTTAGACCTTTCTCATAATAATCGTCTATATATTTCCTGTAGATGCTTACAACTCCTGCGGCATATTCAGGCTTTTTCATTCTGCCTTCAATCTTAAAGGAATCTATTCCCGCTTCTATCAGCTCAGGAACCCTGTCTACAAGGCACATATCCTTAAGGCTAAGAGGATAGCACTCTTTTCCATGACCGTTAAGCTTATAGGGAAGTCTACAGGGCTGAGCGCAGCGTCCTCTGTTTCCGGACCTTTCTCCAACCATACTGGAAAAAAGGCATGCTCCAGAGTAGCTGTAACACATTGCTCCATGCACGAAGGCTTCTATCTCAATTCCGCCTCTGTCATCCATAAGGCAGTAATCATGCATACCCTTGATCTCTTTTAAAGAAAGCTCTCTTGCAGGAACTACTCTGGTAGCTCCAAGGTCCAGGAGCATACGAGCCCCTTCGGGACCTGTTATAGTCATCTGGGTACTTGCATGAATATCAACCCATGGAAACTCATCCTTAACTATCTTAAATATTCCAAGGTCCTGAATAATAGCAGCATCAAGACCTGCATAAGCAAAGGGTGCAAAAAATCTTCTAAAGTCCTCCACTTCCTTTTCCTTAAGGAGGGTGTTGACCGTCAGATAGATCTTTTTCCCAAGTAAATGCGCATATTTAATAGCCGCAATTACTTCTTCATTTGTGAAATTGTCTGCAAAAGCTCTGGCTCCGAAACCTTCACCACCAAGATAAACTGCATCTGCCCCCGCATTTATTGCTCCAAGCATAGTCTCATAATTTCCAGCCGGCGCAAGTAATTCCACTCTCTGCATAAACTTCCTTTCGTTATATAAATCCTTATGAAAAAGCATGTTGCTTGCAACATGCTCGCGCCGAGCGCGGTTGCATTTATGCAACAAATACCATACGCGCGAGTGCGCATCCATAGCGGAGCGTTTTTATCTTATCATAGGAAAGAAATTTCCTATGATAAGATAAAAACGGCTGCCAAACCTGGCAGCCTTTCATTTTTATTTCTTCAGAGTCTTAAGTTCTGTTTCCATCTGAATTATCTTTCTTGAGTCCTCTGTAATGTCAGACTGTAAGTTCTTAACATTCTTCTCAGTATTCTCAAGCTTTATCTGAGTTGCGATAAGCTCATGCTTTATGTCATAAAGCTCTTTTTCCTTATCACTAAGCTGGCCCTCCAAGAGCTCAACCTGTTTCTTCGCTTTAAAATAATCATCTGCAATATTGAGTTGCAACAGAACATTCTGTGTATCAACAGGCTGTCTCTTAAATCCGTCCATCTTGTTGTAGTCAGCTATTTTATTGTTAATGTAAAGAGCAACCTTCTGTAAATACTCTTCACTCTCGTATCCACTAAGTGTAAAAACTTTACCACCAATGATTACTTCAGTATCTGTTTTAGATGCCATAGATTTCTCCCCCCTGCCAAAGTTAGATGATAAGATTATATCCTTTTGGCAATTGAGTTTTCAATAGTATTAGGTGTTATTTTATAAAAACATTTTACCACAACATCATGTAGTTTGGCTAGTTTAAAGCCCAAGATGTGTGTATGCAAGATCTGTTACAACTCTTCCCCTTGGAGTTCTGTTGATAAGACCGTTTTTAAGAAGGTACGGTTCATATACATCCTCGATGGTTCCTGCATCTTCGCCGATTGATGCTGCCAAAGTATCAAGTCCGCAGGGGCCTCCCCCAAACTTCTCAATAAGAGTAAGAAGAAGTGTTCTGTCGTTATGGTCAAGTCCAAGCTTATCTACGTCCATAAGATCAAGGGCTGTCTTTGCCACATCCTCAGTGATAACGCCGTCATATCTTACCTGAGCATAATCCCTGACTCTCTTTAGAATTCTATTGGCAATTCTTGGCGTTCCGCGGCTTCTTCTACCCATTTCACGGGCTCCGCCCTCCTCAATCTCAACATCAAGGATTTTTGCAGACTGGATTATGATCTGCATAAGCTCTTCCACTTCGTAAAACTCCATCTTATAAAGCATTCCGAATCTGTCACGAAGAGGTGCTGATAGCATACCGGCTCTGGTTGTTGCACCAATAAGCGTAAAATGCGGAAGATCAAGCCTTATGGACCTGGCTGTTGGACCTTTGCCGATCATGATATCAATCTTGTAATCCTCCATAGCAGGATACAAAACTTCCTCGACCTGTCTGTTAAGTCTGTGTATCTCATCTATAAAAAGAACGTCACCTTCCTTAAGATTATTAAGGATAGCTGCGATCTCGCCGGGCTTTTCAATTGCAGGTCCCGATGTAACCTTGCAATTTACTCCCATCTCATTAGCAATTATCTCAGCAAGGGTGGTCTTTCCAAGACCGGGAGGTCCGTATAAGAGAATATGATCAAGACTCTGACCACGACCTTTTGCAGCCTCGATAGAGATATCAAGATTTTCCTTTATCTTCTTTTGTCCTATATAATCCTTAAGGCTTTTTGGTCTTAAGGAGCCTTCGATTTTAACATCTTCATCGGTAAACTTTGCTTCAGTTGTCCTGTTATGTGCTCCGCCACCAAGTGAAGTTTTTATAGTTCTTTTTTCCATAAAAATCCTTTTGCCGCTTAATTCAAAAATAGGTTATAGCGCATTAAAAAATGCTCTGTATCAAAACATCATAAAAGTTCTTTTAACGCAAGCTTAAGAACTGCCTCTGTGTCATCCTCAACGCCCTTGTTTTCTGAAAGGACCTTGCGCACAGCTTTTATAGCTTCCGTAGATGAATATCCAAGTGCGATAAGAGCTTCCACAGCTTCGTTCTGACCGGAATCACCACTTACAGAAGCCGCTTCGCCTGCGTCGTCTCCTGAAACGCCTGTCAAAAGATCATCTGATGAAATCTTATCATGAAGTTCTAAAACAAGCCTCTCCGCAGTCTTCTTACCAACTCCCGGAGCCTTGCTAATAGCTTTGGAATCCCCTGCAAGAATTGCAAATCTAAGGTCATCAGGAGTCATAACAGATAGAATTGCCTGACCTCCCTTAGGTCCTATTCCGCTTACACTTATAAGGAGCTTGAAAAGATCAAGTTCATCCCTCGAGATAAAGCCATAGAGATTCATTGCATCTTCTCTCACACTAAGGTAAGTGTAAAGCTTAACAGGCTCTCCTCTTGAAGGAAGTCTGTCCGCAGTATTAGCGGATACAAAGACGTTGTAGCCAACACCGTTTACATCTATAACTGCGAGCTGATCACTCACCATATCAAGAACACCATTAACAAAGGATATCATTAATTACTCTCCAAATTTAATTCTTTTAAGATATTTGTACATAAGTTCTGCCACAAAGCCGTTTAAATATCCCGTAAGAGTTCCGGCTATAAGAAGAACTGGCAGATAATAAATAATACCTGCGGTTTTTACAATAAAAGCAGCCACAAAGAGCTGCCCTGCGTTATGCATAATGCCGCCAATTACGCTAACTCCTTTAATATCCAGAAGGTCTGCCTTCTTACATATAACCATGGAAATAAAGCTTATTAAAGCTCCGGATAAGGAAAACAAAATCCCAAAGAGATTGCCAAATAAAAAACCAGAAAGGACAATCCTTAGAACGTTTACAATAAGGCCTTCCTTCTCCCCATAGAGATATAAAAGAACAACAACCGCCATGTTAGGAAGTCCAAGTTTCATCCCCGGAACCCCACCAAAGAACGGGATCAAGGACTCAACGTAAGATAAAACAAGCGCTATCCCAAGCAGCATCGAAACCGTGGTCAAATATACTGTTTTATGTTCCTTTAGTCTCATGTCAGCTAAGTATTACAGTAAATGCAAGCACAGTTGCAAGACCGCCAAGAATAAGGCCCCCGCATGCGCAAACAAGTCCTGCGATTCCAAAACCGTTATTTACTTCTTTAAGTGAAATCATAGAAAAGACTATTCCCACAATTGCAGGAATAACACCGACAATCCCCAAAACAAGAGCAGCTACTGCCATACCATGCCTCCCAAATATATATTCGATTTATTATAGCACGAAGGGCATATATAGCAAAAGAACGTCTCCCCAAAAAAGATTATTTACGTCTGCGATGCGATTTTCATTATTTCAAAAAATATATGTGCTTCCTAAAGGCATTGCTTTAAACAGTCAGCACATATATTTTTTTCAATTAGAAAATCATCATCTCGTCCGAGAATTGCACTTTTTTGGGGAGACGTTCTTTTTGCTTATATCACCTGTACTAGATTATCATCTCGCAAACTATATAATTGGGATCCATAAATCGTATGAGACGATTACGCAATATCCTCCATGCCTTCAATCTGGGCGGTGTAGAGGTGGTAATAGTCGCCGTGTTTTGCCATAAGTTCATCATGAGTACCGCATTCTGTGATGCCGCCATCACTTATGTACATGATCTTATCGCAGCCTGTAATAGTTGAGAGTCTGTGGGCGATGATAAAGCTGGTTCTGCCAGATAGCATAGCATTAAGGCCCTGCTGCAGTGCTTTTTCCGTCTGAACATCGATACTTGAAGTTGCTTCATCAAGAACCAGGATTGCAGGATCTGATAGCAGGGTTCTTGCAAAGGATATAAGCTGCTTCTGTCCCTGGGATAAAAGTGCGCCTCTCTCCTTAACCTCTGTGTCATAGCCTTTTGACATATTATTTATAAAGTCATCTGCGCATACTGTTTTACTTGCCTTAACTATCTCTTCATCTGTAGCCTCAAGTTTACCATAGCGAATATTGTCCTTGATAGTTCCGGAGAAAATAAAGCTATCCTGAAGCATTATTCCCATCTGCTCTCTAAGAGACTTAAGAGAAACCTTGGATATATCCCGTCCGTCTATCAGGATTTCTCCGCTATCTACGTTATAGAATCTTGAGATCAGGCTGACAATTGTACTTTTTCCCGCACCTGTAGGTCCAACAAGAGCTATACTTTCGCCGGGCTCTACACTAAAGGATACATTCTTTAAAACTTCTTTTCCGGGCTCATATGAGAAAGTAACGTCCTTAAACTCAACTCTGCCTGTCATAGGAGGCATCTTGGTGCAACCAGGGGCATCTGCAACGCCAATAGGCTCATCTATTGTTTCAAATATTCTCTCAAGATAAGCGATATTATTTATAAAGTTATTAAAGATGTTTCCAAGATTCATGATAGGCTGCCAGAACCTTGATGCGTAATTTGATATGGCAATGATCGTACCAAGGGTCTGGTGACCGTGTGTAAACAAAACGATACCAAAAGTATAAAGCGCAGCACTTACGAATACAGAAATTGTATCGATTCCCGGCCATACCAAAGTACTGTAGTTAATAGCCCTCATCCAGGTTTTTCTGCAATCATCAGATAGCTCTTCAAAGATCTTGGCATTTTCATCTTCTCTTGCAAAGATCTGAGTGATTCTGGCACCTACGATGTTTTCCTGAAGATATGCATTGAGGTTGGAGTTCTTGTTGGAAACCCTCTGCCATGCAACCCTCTGCTTATTCTTTATCCAAAACATAAAGAACATCAAAACCGGCACACCTGCAAGAACCACAAGGCTAAGCTGCACATCAACATAAAGCATGAATACCACGATAAAAATAAGGTTAAGTATTTCAAGAATTACATTGATAAGTCCGTTACTTAACATATCCGAAACGGAGTTTACGTAATTTACAACTCTTACGAGGATCTTGCCGTGAGGTCTGTCATCGTAGTACTGAAAAGGCAAAGCCTGAAGATGCTCATAAAGGTCACTTCTTATGTTGTAGATAATATCCTGAGACACATTCACCATTAAGTATGACCTTATTGTTGCGAACAATATGCTAAGGAAATAAAAGAATGCCATAAGAGCCGCAAGTATAAATAAAAGGTTCTTATTTCCGTTAGGAATGGCATCATCAAGAGCTCTCTGGAAAAGAATGGGGCTGACAAGTCCTGTGATTCCTCCAATAGCTGAAATAATGAGAGCTACTGCCATTTTCCCTGCGTGCTTTTTAATATATCCGGATGCCCTAAGAAGGTGCTTAATATCAAAGGGCTCGTCTAATCTTTCATCCTGTCTGTATGTATTTCTGGCCATTTTACCCTCCTTTACGCACCCATCTGAAGCTTAACAAGTTCAGCGTAGTATCCGCCCTTCTTAAGTAATTCGTCATGTGTTCCGCGCTCAGT
>JAILPB010000104.1 GCA_024690485.1 Butyrivibrio sp.
AGGCATGGAGGATCAGAAGAGATTCCAGATTCTCTCAAATGCAGGCCTCACAGATAAGGAAGTTAAGAAGACAATTCAGACTCAGGTTAGGATCATGTTCTTCCTTCCCGTTGTGACAGCAGTTATCCACATGCTTGTAGCCAGCAAAATACTGCGTTTGTTCCTTAGCGTGCTCTTAATTGTGGATACATTCACATTTTTCATGGCTACAATTGCGGTTTGCATCATATTCATCGCTGTATACACATTTGTGTACAAACTCACTTCTAACCAGTACTACAATATCGTATACGGCGCAAATAACGCATAAAACCTAATATAGAATAGAAGTATTTGACAAATCCGACCAAAGAAATTATTGTAAAATAGATTGTAAACAATTTGATTTATTTTTTTGGAAGGCAAGTTACATGGCATACACAGTAATTATTATTTTGCTAACTGTTGTTTATATCCTTTTTTTGGAATTGTCAAAGAACGCTCTCATAGGAATGGGCATAGGGCTTATACTTTCCGTGATTTTGCTTCTTGTGAGAAATACCTTAAAGAAGAAAAAAATATGGAATCTGTATATGGCTCTAGGCTCATTTTTTCTGCTTAACGCTCTGTTTCTCATTAACTACGAAGTGACTGCGCCTCCTGTAAAAAGAGTTCCTGCTGTCACCTATAAAAATCCTGAAGTTACAGAGGTAGTGCACATAAAGCAGGGAGACATAACAGGAGTCTACAACAAGGACCACACCGCAGAGATCTACGCAGGCATACCCTATGCCAAGGCCCCTGTGGGAGAACTTAGATGGAAAGAGCCGGTGGAAGCAGAAAACTGGGAAGGCGTTAAAAGCTGTGACACATTTGGCCCCATGGCTATGCAGCCAAAGCAGGCAACCTGGTACTCCTCACTTTCCAAGATCCTTGGAACTCATGATTACCAATTCTCCCTGACAGAGAGATACAGAGAAGCCATGAGTGAGGACTGCCTGTACCTGAACGTATTCACACCTGCGGATTACTCCGGAGAGCCGCTTCCCGTGGTATTCTTCGTCCATGGAGGATCTCTCACAACAGGAACGTCCTACTATACAGAATACCGCGGCGAGAGCTTTGCAAAAAAAGGAGTTATTCTTGTTAACTTCGCCTATAGGCTTGGAATATTCGGATACATGGCAAATGAAGAACTTGCCGCAGAATCACCAAACGGAACTACAGGAGATTATGGACTTCTTGATCAGATAGCTGCATTAAAATGGGTTCATGAAAACATAGCCTCCTTCGGAGGAGACCCTGACAATATCACCATCGCAGGAGAGTCCGCTGGATCATCTTCTGTAAATGCCCTGTGCGTATCGCCGCTTACAGAGGGACTTTTTACAAAGGCTATTGCTGAAAGTAGCGGAATCGGTATGAAAAAGCCCTATCACACCTTCAGGGAAATGAGCGAAGCGCTGGAAACAGGTCGCGATATATTAAAAGAGTTCGGAGCAGAAAACGTCAGCGACTTAAGAAGCATAGACCCTTACAAGCTCGTAACCACTGAGACTAAAAACAGCGGCATGACTGTGGACGGCTATGCACTTATAGAGCAGCCCTATCTCACCTATGAAAAGGGCAATAACCATGAACAGGCGCTTCTCAATGGATCTAACCTAAAGGAAGCAGATGCCTTCATGATGAGCACAAAGGCCACAAAGGACAACTATGTGGAAATCCTAAGAGAAGTCCTCGGAGACTATGCTGAAGAGGCAGCAGAGCTTATTCCCCCGGAATCCGTTCAGAGGGACAGCTACTTTATCGTTGATCAAAAGGGCGAAGCAAAGGGCAGCCTAAACTTCATATATAGCGATGCCTGGTTCTCTTACAGCCATAATGTGTGGAGCAGGTACATGGAGCAGCAGGGAAAACCTGTCTACCAGTATTTCTTTACCAAGACCAACAATTACCTCAGCAATAATCATGCAGGGGAAATGGTATATGCCTACGGCAATCTTGATTTCCACCCCGGCATGTATGATGAGGATGATTACAAGCTTTCAGAGATAATGCAGACCTATTGGACTAACTTTGCAAAGACCGGAGATCCAAACAAGGGAAGTGAAGATACGAACATCACACTGCCAAACTGGCCTCGGTGGAATTCTTCTGAGGATAAGCTCTTGAAGCTTGATAATGAACTTACAATAATTGATAATCCATACCACAAGCTGAATGCTATTATTGATAAATACCAGCAGGATAATTAAATTACGGAAGGAACGTATATTACGTTAAAAATAAGAGTATGATAGATACTAAGGAAAAACTTACACCCGTATTACAGGAAAAATTAAATAAGCTTGAAGAGTACATCAAAAGCCTTGGTTCCCTCGCAGTTGGCTTCTCAGGAGGAGTTGATTCAACGCTCCTTTTGGTAGTTGCCCATGAAGTACTGGGAGATAAGGCTATAGCTGTAACAAGTGCAGATGTATCCGTGCCCGAGCGCGAAGTATCGGAAGCAGATGCTTTCTGCAAGGAGTGGGGCATAAGGCAGGTTACCTGCAAGGTTGATCCTTTGCAGATTGAAAGCTATAAGCACAACCATCCGGATCGCTGCTATCACTGCAAGCATCTTATTTTTTCAGAGATAAAAAAAGTGGCAGCAGAGAACGGCATCGAATATGTAGCGGAAGGCTCTAACATCGATGACCTGGGAGACTATCGCCCGGGGCTTAAGGCAGTAGAGGAACTTGGTGTAAAGAGTCCCTTAAGGGAAGCAGGGATGCTTAAAGAGGATATCAGAATCATCTCAAAGGCAATGGGACTTCCAACATGGAGTAAGCCTGCATATGCCTGCCTTGCATCAAGATTTGTCTACGGAGAAGAGATAACCGCAGAAAAGCTCAAAATGATAGATCAGGCAGAGCAGTTCCTTATTGAAAACGGATTTATTCAGGAGAGAGTTCGCCTCCATGGAAACCTTGCGCGAATTGAGGTTCCTGCGGAGGATATCAGCCGCCTTGCTGAAGATGGCATAAGGCAGGCGGTATTTGCCAGATTCAAGGAGCTTGGCTTTACATACGTAACTCTTGATCTTCAAGGCTACAAGATGGGAAGCATGAATTTGGTAATAAAATAAATATAGATAGGAGATGGGTATGACTAGGGTAAATGATGGGATTACAATTAACAAAACTTATATCAAAAACAGACTTACAATGGCACCTACTGTGAAATTCGATTACGCAGGTCCCGATGGAAAAGTCACCGATAAGCATGTTGAGCACTATAGAAAAAGAGCGGAGCACGGATGCGGCCTCATATGCGTCGAGGCAACTGCAGTAACTCCCGGTGGAAGATTTGGCAGAAACCATATGGGACTGTGGGATGATGAACAGATTGAGGGACATAAGCGTATCGTCGAGGCTTGCCACGATAACGGGGCAGCAGTGATAATCCAGCTAAACCATGCAGGTATAAATGCAAATCCCGAGCTTGGTGAGACTGTCGGACCCTCTGCGGTACCTACAAGAGACGGAGAACCTGCGAGGGAACTCACAATAGATGAGATCTATGACTTGCAGGATAAGTTCGTAAGCGCCGCTGTAAGAGCAAAAGAGGCAGGCTACGACGGAGTTCAGCTCCACGGCTGCCACAGCTACCTCATTAATCAGTTCATGTCCAAGACAACTAATCAGAGAACCGATGAGTACGGTGGCGGATATGAAAACCGTGCAAGATTCGGAGCGGAGATAATCAGCAAAATCCGCAAGGAATGCGGAGATGACTTCCTTATCTCAATCAGAACTGCAGGAATAGAGCCTGATGTTACGACCGCCATAAGCCTTGCAGAAGAGTTTGTGAAAGCAGGCTGCGACTACCTTCAGGTTTCCACAGGAATTGACTGGGAAGATGATTCCTTAAGCGAAGAAGAGTTAAAGAAACAGGGGAGACCCTATAATACAGTATGCGAGCTGGGTGTCAGATTCCATGAACACTTTAAGGGAAGAGTTCCCGTATCCTGCGTAAACGGAATAAACACGCCCGAGATAGCAAGATACTTAATAGAAAATGATCTGGTTGATACTGTGGATCTTGGTAGAGCAGTTCTGGCAGATCCTGCATTTTGTGAAGCTGTATTAGAGGATAAGCCTTATGTGAAGTGCCTTGGATGCCCCAGATGCCAGTACGGCCCCGGCATGCCGCACAAATGCCCGGCAAAGCAGAAACAATAATGAAACACGGCCTGAGCGAAAGCTCAGGCCTTTTAAGCTATTTCCCCAAAAATCCCACAAGAAAATCAGCAATATTTGAATTGTAATAGAAGAATCTATCATTTATAATGTGTGTACGTTAACACAATTACCGGGTATAGCAGAACCGGCAGAAATGTTACAGAGAAAGGTAGGAGAAGGTAATGGAAATTTTAAA
>JAILPB010000061.1 GCA_024690485.1 Butyrivibrio sp.
CATATCACTTTTAGCATCTAAATAGGAGATGATTATGATAGGAGAACAGGAACTTACCGAGCTTGAGAAGAAAATAGGCTATACATTTAAGAATAAAAACCTTCTTCTGCAGGCACTTACTCACAGCTCATATGCTAATGAACAGAAAATAAATAAGCGCGGAGATTATGAGCGCCTTGAGTTTTTAGGCGACGCGGTTCTGGAACTGGTGTCCAGTCATTATCTTTATGAGAAATATCCGGACAAAAAGGAGGGCGAGATGACTAAACTTCGCGCTTCTATGGTTTGTGAACCTGCCCTTTCTTACAGTGCACAGGAGATTCAGCTTGATAAATATCTGATATTGGGTAAAGGTGAGGAAGCTACCGGAGGAAGACATAGAGAATCAATCATTTCCGATGTTATGGAAGCTATAATCGGTGCTATTTACCTTGACAGTGGGCTTGAAGCTGCCAGGACACATATAGCGAAATATATCCTGGATAACCCTGAAGAAAAGCAGATATTTTATGATAGCAAATCTGTATTGCAGGAGATGGTGCAAAAGGACGGCAATGGGGATCTGAGATATGAAATTTGTGGCGAAAAAGGTCCCGAACATGATAAAATATTTGAATCTGCGGTTTACGTGGGTGACAAAAAATTGGGAGAGGGGTCAGGAAGAACCAAGAAAGCGGCAGAACAGAAAGCTGCTTATCAGGCTATCCTGGAATTGAAGAAACAATAATATGTATTTAAAAAGCATAGAAATTCACGGCTTTAAGTCATTTGCAAATAAAATAAAACTGGAATTTCACAACGGCATTTCCGGAATTGTAGGACCTAACGGTTCCGGTAAAAGTAATGTTGCCGATGCAGTAAGATGGGTGCTGGGAGAGCAGCGTATCAAGCAGCTGCGTGGCGGCACCATGACTGATGTAATATTCGCAGGCACTGAGCTTAGAAAACCACTGGGCTATGCCTATGTCGCAATAACGCTTGATAATTCAGATCATGCGCTTTCTATTGAATATGATGAAGTAACTGTCTCCAGACGACTCTACAGATCCGGAGAGAGTGAATATATGATTAATGGAAATATCTGCCGCCTGAAGGATGTAAACGAACTATTCTTTGATACCGGTATTGGTAAAGAGGGATATTCTATCATCGGACAGGGTCAGATAGACCAGATCCTTTCAAGTAAGCCTGAGGACCGTCGAAATCTTTTTGACGAAGCCGCAGGCATTGTTAAGTTTAAGTCAAGGAAAGATACTGCCATCAAGAAGTTAGAGCAGGAAAAGCAGAACCTTACCCGTGTTAATGACATCCTGACTGAGCTTGAAAAGCAGGTTGAGCCTTTAGAGAAACAATCAGAGATTGCAAAGATTTATCTGAAAAACAAAGAAGAGCTTAAAACACTCGATGTGAACATGTTCCTTCTTGAAAATGATTCACAAAAGAAGCAACTTTCGGAATCCGAAGAGAATCTTGGAATTGCTGAGAAAAGCCTTGAAGAGGCTCGCGAAAAATACGAGGATACCAGGGAGCAGTACGAGAAAATCCAGGAAGAACTCGAAGTTATAGATCATGATATAGAAGAAGCAAGGGCGAGAATTACCGATACATCCGTAAAGAGAGAAAAACTAGAGGGACAGATCGGTATTTTGAACGAGCAGATCCGTTCCGCTACAAGTGACGCTGAACACTTTGAAAAAAGGAAAAAGGACGAAGAAGCTAAAATATCAGAGAAGCAGAAGGAACTTGATAAGGTCCTTCTCGAAAAAGAGACCATTGATAAGGAACTGGATGGATTATCAGGTGACAGGTCCAATGCGCGCAAAAAGCTTGATCTGATCGTTTCCCAAATTAATGAGATCAACTCAGAAATTGAGGGATGTAAGAGTCGGATAATAAAAACTCTTGATGAGAGATCCACCATCAAGTCAAGGTTAAGTGCGCTGGATACAAAGCAGGAGCAGATAAATATAAGAAAGGCAGAGCTCACCGGTAAGCTTGTTAAGGCGAGATCCGACGAGTCTGCACAGGAAGAGATAATTGCTAAGTTTCAGGCGGATTTTGATCA
>JAILPB010000001.1 GCA_024690485.1 Butyrivibrio sp.
GTTCTCAAGCATATTTCTTATAAGATATGTGGTTGTGGTCTTACCCTTTGTTCCTGTGATACCGATTGTTTTAAGCTTTTCTGCAGGATTTCCAAACCATGCTGCAGAGATAAATGCCATAGCATATCTGGTATTCTCTACCTTTATTACTATTGTCTTGGAATCAGCAGGGATATCCACATCCTTCTGAACAACAATTGCAGCAGCGCCTTTTTCGGCAACTTCTGCTGCTACGCTGTGTCCGTCAAAGTTTGCTCCTTCTATGCAAAGGAAAATACATCCGGGAATTACCTTTCTGTTGTCATTAACTACAGCTGTAATCTCCACATCTGTAAGATCAGCCTCCTTGTCAGACCCTCCTAAATAGGCCTTATATTCGAGTTTCTTAAGAATTCCAGTAATTTTCATGTAGAAACCTCCTCCAAAAATTAATTTTCTATCGTTTTTCTTAAGGTTTTGAACACAATCTATTCATATTTGTTCTGTATATTATAGACAAGATAGTTGATGAACTAACTATCTCCCCCTCATAAGAAACCGCAGACACACGCTTTTAGCGTGTGTTTTGTGGTTTATGAAGAAATTTCTTTATAATCAATAAGAACAATCTGAAGACTCTCCTCTCCCCTAAATTCATTAATTGAACATCTGTATAAAACTTCAATCTTCATTGTATCATGTTCCCTATTATTATATAGCTTTACTCTGTTATCTACTCCAAATGTATCATCAAGAAAAGTATTAAACTTCTGAATATCCTGGAATACCATCATATCAAGTGGCTTATTGTATTTATCAATAACCTGTATCTTTCCTACGTTGGCATTCTTACCAAGAATTCTTCCGTTTACAAGTTCTACTTCTTTGGCCACAAACATGGGCTCCGGATTACCTGTACCAAATGGTCCAAGTTTCTCAAACTCTTTTACAATTTTAAGACTCAGACTTCCAATTGGTAAATCCATGTCATACTTAAGGTTATCCACAAAATCTGCTTTACTAAGCATGCATCTATCGTTCAGAGCTTTCCTAAAGGCATCCACATTTTCCTTCTTTAAGGAAAAACCTGCTGCGAGCTTGTGTCCACCAAATTTTGTAAGAAGATCCTTGCACTCGCAAAGGGCCTCATACATATGATACTTATCTATTGATCTGCCTGATCCCTTAACCTCTCCTTCTTCACTTGCATCTGTGATTATAAAGGTGGGTCTTTTTACTGCTTCTCTTACTTTTCCTGCAATAATACCCGCAAGTGACTCGTGAAGATCCGGGATATAGATAACAACTACCTTGGGTACATCTTCTCCATATTCTTCAAGCATCTCAAGAGCTCTGTTTGTACCCTGAACTGTCATATCCTTTCGCTCATCATTGAGCTTTTTAAGTTCAAGAGCAAGCTTTGCTGCAATATCACTATCTGTTTCAGTCAGAAGCTCAAGGCTTCTCTCTGCACTATCAAGTCTGCCGGTAGCATTAAGACAGGGGCCAAGAACAAAGCCGTAGGAGTAATAGTTTATCTTATCCACATCAAGGTCAGTTGCAGCAATAAGTTTGATAAGACCTGTGTTCTCCGTTGTCTTAATATTCTTGAAGGAATCAAGAACCATTACTCTGTTTTCTTTTTCAAGAGGCATTACATCACATACTGTTGCCCATCCTGCAAAGATTCTAAGTTCCTTAAAGAAATCTTCACCGGGGTTAATGCTCATTTCCCCGGTAAGTGCGCAAATGAACTTATATGCTACTACAGCTCCGCAAATATTTTCGTAGAGACCGGGATCATTGTCATTTCTCTTGGGATCAACTACTGCATCTGCAGGTGGAAGAACCATCTTCCTGTCAGCTTTATCTACATATGCATCTGCTTCTTCATCGCCTGAATTCTCAAATCCTACCTCATGATGATCTGTTACGACTACAGTCATTCCAAGCTCTTTTGCATAAGCTATCTCATTTATTGCAGCAATTCCATTATCACAAGTGATAATAGTCTGCACTCCATCTGCTTGTGCCTGATCTACCAGGTTCTTGTTAAGGCCGTAACCATCAAGCATTCTGTGGGGGAGTCTTACATCAACTTTTCCGCCGCATCTTTTTATTCCCTGGAGCAAAATAAAGGATGAACAGATTCCATCCACATCATAGTCACCGATTACTCTTATCCTGTCTCCATTGTCGATGCAGCTTTTCATAACTCTGGCTGCTACGTCCATATCCCTAAGAAATGAATAGGGCTGAATACCAGAGATATCCGGATGAAGAAACTCTGCTATTTCCAAATCTTCTGTCACATTTCGATTCACCAAAAGCGCAGCGGTTATAGTGCTTATGCCATTTTCTCTTGCGATTCTCTTATAGTCTTCGTTGTCTACTCTATGCTCATCTAAAAGCTTATGCCAATTCGCCATGAAATCATTTATCCTTGTAATTTAATATAGGCTGTCGCAAGCTAAATTCCTGCGACAGCCCTCATAGTATCAACCAATGATCAAATTACTTATTCTTCTTAGCAAGGCCTGTCTTAAGATCAAACCATACAGGTGATGCTATAAAGATTGATGAATATGTACCTGCTACTACACCAACCATAAGAGGAAGTGCAAAGAAGCGGATATCTGTAACACCAAAGATGAACAAAGCAAGAACCATGATAAAGGTTGTAATTGATGTGAACAATGATCTTGATAATGTCTGGCTTACGCTTCGATTAACAAGTTTAGCATAGTCATCCTTGTGGCTAAGTCCAGCCTGATTCTCACGGATACGGTCGAAAGTAACGATTGTATCGTTGATTGAGTAACCGATGATCGTAAGAATAGCTGCGATGAATGTACCACCAACCTGGATTCTTGTAAGTGCATAGCATGCGATAACAATAAGTGCATCATGTGCAAGAGCGATGATAGCAGCTGCACCGAACTTGATATCTCTGAATCTGATCCAGATATATGCAAGCATAAGTACAAGAGCGATGATCATAGCAACTGTAGCATCTGTTCTCATCTCATTACTGATTGTTGAGCTAATACTCTCAGCAGCGATGTTCTCTGCAGGAACGCTGTAATCTGTCTCAAGCATAGTAGCAATTGCTTCACGCTGTGAAACTTCAAGTGTTACTGTCTTAAAGATAACTTCGTTGGTACCTGCAACAGTCTGTACCTGTACAGAATCAACGCCTGTAATATCCTTGATCTTAGGAACAACTTCGCTATCAAGCTTCTCTGTTGTCCAGTTCTCGTTAAATGTTACGCTTGTAGATGTACCACCTACGAAGTCAAGGCTGTAGTTGAATGCACCAACACCTCTTCCGGCATTTACGCCCATAACAACAAATGCAACAACGATGATTGCGACAGATATTCCGTAGAACATCTTGCGCTTTGATACGAAGTCCATTTCTTTGACTTCTTTTGCTTTTCCATACCACTTCTTATCCTGGAATCCAAGACCATAGAAGATATTTGTAATAATTCTTGTTACAACAAGTGCTGTGAACATTGAAACTATGATACCAAGAGCAAGTGTTGAAGCGAAGCCCTTTACTGTACCTGTTCCGCGAAGTCCAAGGATTGCAGCAGCAATAAGTGTTGTGATGTTACCATCAAGGATAGCTGAAAGAGCTTTTCCGTAACCTTCCTTAATTGCAGCCTTAACGTCCTTACCACCTCTGATCTCTTCTCTGATACGTGAGAATACAAGCACGTTAGCATCTACGGCCATACCTACTGAAAGGATGATACCTGCGATACCGGGAAGAGTAAGTGTAATCTCGAATGCTGAAAGAAGTAATACCTCAAGTCCACAGTAGAACATAAGAGCAATACTTGCAGCAAATCCAAGAAGTTTGTATACGATAAGCATGAACAGAATAATTGCAATGAAACCTGCAATTGCAGCGATCATACTTGTGTGAATTGCATTAGCACCGAGCTGAGCTCCTACTACGTTTGAACGAAGCTCGTTAAGCTGAAGCTTAAGTCCACCGATACGGATAGCTGAAGCAAGGTTTGAAGCAGATTCGAAAGAGTTCTCACCTGTGATTACTGCTCTACCGTCTGTGATCTCAGCCTGAACTGTAGGAACTGAAATGAACTCACCGTCATAGTAGATACCGATTGACTCGCCATTTGCAAAAG
The DNA here is from genome assembly GCA_024690485.1 of Butyrivibrio sp. Classification (GTDB taxonomy): domain Bacteria; phylum Bacillota; class Clostridia; order Lachnospirales; family Lachnospiraceae; genus Butyrivibrio. The sequence goes on from JAILPB010000001.1 coordinate 4,137, forward strand.
CCTTCTTTGTAGCATCTGCAAACTTCTGCTTACCTGTTTCTGTAAGTTCGAGCTGTACTACTACTTCCTGAGTGTTAGCAGTACCTGAATTCTGGTAGCCTGCCTGAGCATCAGCTACATCTTCACCATGAAGAACGATTGAACCGTTTGCCTCAAGTTCTTCAATAGTCTTGTTAAGTGTATAGCCTACATTCTCATCAAAGATGATGTTGCCATCTTCATCAGTAGCAACATTTCCATCATCATCCATCTTTATTCCTGAACTGTATGTATAGTTCTCATTTCCCTCGCTGTCAGTCTGAGCGATAAAGTAAAGATTACCGGGCTGACCGAGCTCTTCAAGAATAGTGTTAGCATCTGTAACACCGGGAATCTCGATGTTGATTCTGTCAGAACCTTCCTGATAAACCTGAGATTCTGTACTGTAGTGATCTACACGCTGCTGAAGCTTGTAGATTGTATCTGACATATCTTCAGCACTGGGAGTACCATCACCCACAACTTCATAAGTGATGCTGACACCACCTGCCAGGTCCAGACCAAGATTAATGCTGTCCAGAGATCCTGACTTATCGCTTCCAAGTCCGTACACTGATGTGTAGGCCAAGCCGCCAAGGAGCAGTAATGCTACCAATAAAGCGATGAACGACTTTCCTTTTTTCATTTTTTAACCCTCCGTTACCTCACTGGCTTGTGCCGCTTTTATCATGATTGCGCACTCTATACGCTTTCTCTGAAGCTCACAGCCTGTCTTGTAGGTTGTATTTATATCGCCATTGAAATTATAGGCGTTTGCAGCACAACCACCGCTGCAATAATATCTTGCAAAGCACTTCTGACACTCAGGTCTGGAGTACACATTGCTCTCTTTGAACTTCTTCTGGATGTCAGGCCTTGTAATTCCCTCAAACACATTACCCATAATGAAGTCTTCGTTACCAACAAACTGATGACAAGGATACAGATCTCCCCAAGGAGTAACACCCAGATACTCACATCCTGAACCGCATCCTGAAAGTCTCTTGGCAACACAAGGGCCACCTTCAAGATCTATATTGAAGTGGAAGAAATTGAAGCCCTTTCCTTCCTTCTGTCTCTCTAAATAGAACTTGGCAAGTTCATCATACTGATCGCAGAGATAAGGGATATCCTCTTCTTTAATTGCGTACCAGTCCTCAGGCTTTGCCACAACAGGCTCAACAGAAATCTGCTTAAAGCCAAGGTCTGCAAGATGCTTAACATCCTCACAGAAATCAAGATTGTTATGTGTAAAGGTTCCTCTTACGAAATATCTGAGCTGATGTCTGCTCTCGGCAACCTTCTTAAACTTAGGAACAATTGTATCATATGTACCCTGACCACCCTTTAAAGGACGCATCTTGTCGTTGACTTCCTTTCGTCCGTCAATTGAAAGTACTATGTTGCCCATTTCCTTATTGGCAAACTCTAAAATCTCATCATTTAAAAGAGTTCCGTTTGTTGTAAGTGTAAATCTGAAGTTCTTGTTATGCTCTTTTTCAATGCTTCTTCCGTACTCAACAAGCTTTTTAACAACATCCCAGTTGAGAAGGGGCTCACCGCCAAAGAAGTCGACCTCAAGGTTTCTTCTCTCTCCTGAATTCTTAACAAGGAAATCCAGAGCAGCTTTACCAACTTCCTCAGTCATAAGAGCACGTCTGCCGTGGTACTCTCCCTCATCTGCAAAACAGTACTTACATCTGAGATTACAATCATGAGCGATATTAAGGCAAAGAGCCTTAACTACTGTATCACGCTCCTTAAACTCTTCTACGTAATTCTCATACACATCGTCTGTGTAAAGGACTTCTGCCCTTCTGAGTTCAAGGATATCTGAGAGGGCATCCTTAAGATCCTCATCAGAATATGTCTTGACTGTGCTTTCGTATTTATTTTTCAGCTCTGCAAAAAGTTCCTCTGCAAGAGCATTGTCATCAACATCACTGCCTGCTTCTTCGATATCTGCAGTGCCATATTTTGCACTGAGAAGCTCATCCACAGGATTGACCAGATCAAAAACAATATCGTCCACAACATGGACTGAACCACTGTTTACATCCAGAACAATGTTATATCCGTTGTTCTTGTATGCATGTATCATATTAAATTCTCACTACCTTCTAATTTTCGTTTCTTATAACCACAAAGCAGGCAGCGGCCAGGCCGCTGCCTCACTCATTGTTGTTATTTGGTTAAAGTGCCACTATTACTTGTTAGCAACCTGCTCGCAGCTCTGGTTACCAACTGTGCAAGAAGTCTTGCAAGCTGACTGGCAAGAAGTCTGGCATTCGCCACAGCCGCCCTTCTTCATGGACTCCTTAAGATTTCTTGTTGCAAGTGTCTTTACATGTTTCATAATATTATCTCCTTTTCATGCTAGGAAAGTATAGAATATTGAATTTCATCAGAAATTCGATATTCGTACTGGACTAGCCCCACACGAAGTGAGGGGCGTATCCTGCGGAACGCAGGATTCTTGGACGATTTTCCTTGTTTTCGTCCAAGAAGTCATAGAAAAACAATAGTTTTCCACAAATCAGAAGTATACCATACTTTGATACTTCGTGAAAGTCCTTTTTCTATTCATTATCCTGTCCTGAATTATCCTCTGTCTTTTCCTTATCCTCAAAAGCACCCTCTGGGATAAATACCAAAACATCGGTAATTCTGTTGCGTTTTATGGCGCTTGCAGTAAGCTCTACGCCGTTTTCAAGCTTGGTTGTCTCGCCGCCTCTTGGCAGCCTGTCGAGGTTTTCTATCATAAGTCCGCCGATAGAATCATAATCATCCGATTCAAAGGCTGTTCCAAGGGCATCATTTATATCATCCAGCTTCATATTTCCTTCAACAAGGAATCTTCCTCCGCCAAGCTCTCTTATCTGTTCTTCTTCGTCAGAGTCATATTCGTCACGAATCTCTCCGACTATTTCTTCCAAAAGGTCTTCCAGCGTGATCATACCTACAGTTGCACCATACTCGCTAAGTACAAAGGCAACGTTCTGGGCATTTTTTCTCATCTCCATAAGAAGATCCGCTGTTTTCTTATATTCATATGTATAATAGGCTTCTCTTAGGTAATCCCGTATCTTGAAGTTATCCTTATCTGACACAAGAACCATATCCTTAATGTTGATAAGGCCTATTATGTTATCCTGATTGTCCTCATAAACAGGTATTCTTGTGTACATCTCCTGTTTAAAAACTCTCATAACCTCGTGATACTCTGCATCTGAGCTTACACAGCTCATATCGATTCTGGGGATCATTACATCTTTGGCTACAGCATCACTAAACTCAAATACGTTATAGATGATTTCTTTCTCACCACTCTCTATTACACCGTCCTCATGACTTACATCAACGTAAGTCTTAAGTTCCTTCTCGGTCATTACTTTGCGGTTGTTTTTATCTACTCTAAGAAGTGTAAGGACACCGTCTGCAACGATGTTAACAATCCAGATTACAGGTGTAAGTATCCACATAATAAAGAGAATTGTCCTGGAATAAAAAAGTGCCAGATTCTCTGCATAGGTGGTAGCTATTGTCTTAGGAATAATCTCACCGATTATAAGAACCACTATAGTCAGCACGCCGGTGCCTATACTTACTGCAAAATTGCCCCATACTCTCTGAACAAACATGGTGGCAAGAGCTGATGCAGACAGATTAACGATATTGTTTCCAATAAGTACTGCAGAGAGCATATTTTGGTAATCATCAAGTATCTTCTGAACCGCTATTGCCCTCTTATTCTTTTCTTCAACAAGAGTTTTGATCCTTACTCTGCTGACACAGCTCATGGCTGTTTCCGCCGATGAAAAGAATCCAGAGAGAAGTACCAAAATAACCAGAACAACTACCTGCGTTATATTTTGACCCAAGTCTTTTTCCTCCAAGAAAGCTTTTTATTAGTCTTAATCATTTTTAATTATATCAAGAATTTCCATGGGTTTATCCACAAAAATTTTGCCGCCGGCTTCTATCTGTTCCTGCCTTGTTCTAAATCCCCATCCACAGCTTATGCAGGGCATTCCGGAGTTCTCAGCCGTCTTAATGTCAACGTCTGAATCGCCCACATAGACGCACTGCTCTTTGGTAACGCCAAGGATCTTCATAGCCTCTATTACAGTATCAGGAGCTGGTTTTTTCTTGATCTGGGGTGATTCTCCGATTGCAACATCAATTGTGTCCTTAAAATACAGATCTGCCAGCTCTTTTGTAGCATCCATGAATTTATTGGATACTATGGCAAGCTTATAACCTTGTTTTTTAAGTTCGTGTAAAAGCTCATCTATTCCGTCGTAAGGTCCGCTGTTATCATTGCAGTGGATCTGATAATGTTCTTTAAAATCGGCAAAAACCTGCTCAAACTTAAGGTTAGCCTCTCCCTCAGGAACGCATCTCTCCACAAGCTTTCGCACGCCGTTTCCAACTCTGTACTGTATTTCTTTAAGACTACATATCTCCATGTCATGTTTTGAAAGTGCGTAGTTTACGCTATTTTTAAGATCCTCCAGGGTGTACAGAAGGGTCCCGTCCAGATCAAATATTACTGTTGTAATTCCTGTCATTTATGCCAGTTTTTCCTTCCCTTTGTTCATTACACTAATAACTTTTTTCTTGATGATAAAGTAACATACCAGGTGCGCAGAAGCCGTAATAAACCATGTAACAGGGTATGAAATATATAAAACCGTAAGGGTGTGATATGCCCTGAACACGGTAAGAATCCACACTATCCTGAGTCCACAGGCACCTATTATGGATACGATCATTGGCGCAGTCGAATATCCCATACCCCTGAGACTTCCACAGATTACATCCATGCATCCGCATAGGAAATACAGGGTACAGATTATAGCCATTCTCTCCACTCCATACTTGATGGTTGCAGGCTCCGCCGTATAAATGCTCACAAGTTTATCTCCAAAGAAGTAAAAGAGATTGCCCATTACAAGACCAACCGTTGTCACGATAAGGAGGCAGTTAGCAAGAACTTTTCCTATACGCTCAGATTTACCGGCACCAACATTCTGACTTGTGAAAGAAACACACGCCTGATAAATAGAGTTCATAGCCATGTAAACAAATCCCTCAAGATTTGATCCGGCAGCATTTCCTGCCATAGCCACAGCCCCGAACTCATTTATTGATGACTGGATAAGAACATTTGAAAAAGAGAAGATCATTCCCTGAAATCCCGCAGGAAGACCAACTTTTGCGATTCTCTTTGCCTTATCGGGATCGATCCTGATCCTTTTAAGATCAAGCTTATATATATCATCAGTTTTAAGAAGAGCCCTTAGTATCAAACATGCAGAAATAGCCTGTGCAATAATAGTTGCAAGGGCCACGCCTGCCACATGCATATGCAGAAGTATTACAAAGAGCATGTTGAGTATGACATTTATTATTCCTGCGTATATAAGATAATACAGAGGTCTTCTGGTATCTCCTATAGCCCTGAGTATTGCGGCTCCGAAGTTATATAAGAGATTTACCGGCATACCAATAAAATATATTCTCATATAGAGGGCGGATAAATTAACGACTTCATCCGGTGATCCCATAAGTATCAAAAGAGGCTTGGAAATAACTATTCCAATAAGCCCTATGACAATTCCTCCAAAAAGAGCAAGGGCTATGGTTGTATGAACCGTCTCATCCATCTCCTTTTGAAGTCTTCCCGCGAAGTATCTTGCAGCCAAGACATTCACTCCCACGGAAAGTCCCATGAACACGCTAAGGATCATATTTATGAGTGATCCCGTTGAGCCGATGGCAGCAACACAGTTTGCTCCCATGGTCTCATCTCCCGAGAACTGTCCTACAACTACGATATCTGCAGCATTAAACAAAAGCTGCAGCACACTGGACAGCATCAAAGGAATAGCAAACAGGAGAATCTTCGGAAGAAGAGCCCCCTGTGTCATGTCTATTTCATATTTCTTGTTTTTTGTTTTCATTCTAAAGCTACCTTTAGAAGGTGTTTTGTCGCCTTCTACCCGTAAAACAACTTAAATAAACATCAGTGCTTAAGTTCTGTTTTGTAGAAATCCTTTATTTCTGTGTAGCCCTGAGTAGCAAGCTGCTCCTTCTGGAACTTTTTGTTTTTATTCATGCGTGCAACAAGAACCTGCTTGCCCTTTCTTCTTAAGTCCTGGGCTTCTGCAATTATTTCAGAAAGCTGTGTTCCGGCAATTCCTTTTTCTACAAGGAATGCTGTCTTTTCCTTCTCATCGGGAATCTTGAAGCCTTCATCAAGCATGATCATAACGATACGCTCAAATCCTATTGAGAATCCACATGCAGGTGTATCCTGACCTGTGAACTTTCCAACCATCTTGTCATAACGTCCGCCGCCACCACAGCTTCCACCGTACTGAGGCATTGCAACCTCGAATATTGTTCCTGTGTAGTAGGACATTCCTCTTACAAGTGTAGGATCAAAGACAAGCTCGAAATCAGCAGCCTTTGTTCCGTCTACACTTGAAATGATCTCCTGAAGGTTGTTCTTAACATCCTCGTCAAGGAAATCTCCAAGCGTATCTGCAAGGAAGCTGATGCCTTCAATAGCACCCTTTCCTTCAACGCCCTTAAAGAGGTCAAGATATTTATCGATATTTGCCTGCTCAAATCCACTCTTTAACAGTTCCTCTGCTACGCCCTCAAGACCGATCTTATCCATCTTATCAAGGGTTATAAATACTGAATCATAGCTCTCTTCAGGGAATCCGCTGTAAGCAGCCATAGCCTTGAGCATACGTCTCTCGTTTATACGGATCTGGAAGCCCTTAAATCCAAGCTTTCCAAGAGTTGTGGTTGTAGCAAGGATAAGCTCTATCTCTGCAAGATTTGAAGCCTCTCCGAGAATATCGATATCGCACTGCATGAACTGGCGATATCTACCCTTCTGAGGTCTGTCAGCTCTCCATACATAGCCCATCTGAAGAGCCTTGAAGGGGCTGGGAAGCTCATTCTGGTGATTTGAATAATATCTTACAAGAGGTACTGTAAGGTCATATCTAAGACCTGAATCTGTAAGATCGTTTTCTTCCTTAGCGGTCTCGAGATTAAGCTTTTCGCCTCTCTTCATGATCTTGAAGATAAGCTTCTCGTTCTCTCCACCCTGCTTGCTGTTAAGGTTAGCAAGAGACTCAACACAAGGTGTATCAATTGAAGTAAATCCAAAACCGGCATAGGTTTCCTTGATAACTCCAATTACATAATCCCTTAATTTCATCTCCTCAGGAAGGATATCCTTCATGCCGGTAACCGGCTTCTTAATAAGTGCCATTATAATACCTCTTTCTTATTTTAATTCAAATCAGCAAAGTTACACCTTGAATCATCAGGGCATAACCCACGTGCCTACAGCCAATTCAAAGGGTTGCTGAGAATTTTCGCACGTTTTACGATTTCCTCACGATTCTGCTTAATATAGAATTCAAGAGCAGCGATCTCCATGGGTTCAAAGCCTTTATGCTTAACAATCTTGTACCCGGGAATGATTCCCTCTGCAGTATCCTCGACTCCATCTTTTCCTTCTCTTGAAAAGTAGATTCGAATAAAAGTCTTGCCGGCCTTGGAAGTAAGAAGGCCTGTCTGCGTCATATTGAGCTCCTGACCTATATTAGGTGTCATATTTTCCCCTCACATTATCGTCTGTTATATTAATAAACAAACCTATAAATTGCAACTATACTTACTCAGCGCCTGTTATGCTAACATTCTCAAGCCTTGTAAGTGTCGGAATAAGGAAATTGTTGTACTGGCTCTTGTCCTTTGACATAGAAAGATTTTTCAAAAGACTGTTCAAATTTCCTGATACGGAACCGCCGGATACAGGGGTTACCTTATCTCCGTCGTGGTAATATCCAAGTCTTATTTCACCGGCTATATCACCTGTAACACTATCTACATTAAAATCCGAAAACTCAACAATTTCAAGGAATTTTCCGCTCCGTATTTCTTCATCTGTTTTGCTTCCGCCTGAAACCTCAAAGTTTCCGACTATAAACGAATCCTTCATATTAAGGTAGTAGCCGTACTGCATTCCACCCCAGAAGTTCTTAGGAACATTTTCTTCAATAAGGGAAATATCTCTTACCACTGCTCCTTCAGCATCGAAATCTCCGTTCTTGGAAGAATTCTGGAGTTCCTTAACTCCCTTAAGATTCACTTTATCTCCATTAACTTCTTTGAAGATATCTTTTCCTATCTCAAAGTCAGTAAACTTATTGTATTTATACGCAGTACTGCATCTGTCAGCAAACCATGTATAGATTGATGCAGCATCACTTGTAGAAAATACTACTGCTGTCTTGCCAATTGCAGGTGTGGGCTTTGCTACAAGCTTGTCCTTACCGAAAGTAAGGACCTTTGTTATATCCTTTGTAAGAGCCTCCTTATCGCAGGTTCCTGCATGATACAATCTGTAAAGCTCTATCTCATGGTTATCCTTCTTGGCATTTACGACAACCTCAACCATGGATGAGGGATACTCAAATGTTACATCTATTCCCTCGGAATTTACAAATCTTCTGATATTCTTCTCAACAAAAATCTCATAGGAATTAAGATATTCAGTATCTGTTTCAGGTATCTCAGAGAGAGCCTTTACAAAATTCTCAGCTATCTTAGATACGTCAACTTCCTTAGACTTTTCAGGTACAAAATCCGATGGCTTTCTAAGTTCAAAGAAGGGATTCTTAACATTTGAAGCTCTTCCGATAAGCTTATCAACTTCCTCCCTGATCTCTTCTTTAGTGCTTCCCATGTATATTTCTCTGGAAGCGCTTCCCAGCATTTTACCGTCATCAAGCTTTTTATATACGGTAACTTCAACGTGCTCTACATCTCTTACTCTGTTCTGGTCAAGTTCATGCTTTATAAAATAAAACTCATAGGCAAGGGTTGTTGTGTCAGTAATTGCATAGCCATCAGCCCCGGATGCCTTCAATATTTCCAATAATGTGTCTATCATATGTATGTCCTTTCTAAAATGCGATCATCCAAGTTTTGCTACTGCCTTAAGACACGGGCCGCCGTCTGAAACCTTGACCCATTCCTTATGTCCCTTACCGCAGCCGCCGTTTCCAAAGGATTCTCTGTCATTACTTACCATAGAAATTGAACCCAGAAGATCCGGCACATATCCTGTCATAACAACGGGAGAAACGACCTTTCCCGTAAACTTTCCATCTATGATCTCATATCCTCTTGAGATAATGCACTGAATTCCCCAATGCTTGGGATCTTCCATGCCGGAGAACATGCCTTCAAGATAATAACCCTTCTTAACAGAAGCTATCATTTCTTCCTTAGTTGAAGAGCCGCTGTCAAAAATTGTGTTTGTCATTCTTGTGTATACTTTGTGCTCAAAGTTTTCTCTCTTGCCGTTACCTGTAGGCTTTATTCCAAGTCTTACAGCTGCAAGAGCATCACACACACCTGTCTTAAGAATTCCGTGATCGATCTCGGTGACATCTCCTGCAAGAGTGCCCTCATCATCAAAAGCATAGCTTGCAACATCCACGATGCAGTTTGCACCTTCATGCATGGAAACAAGGTCAGAACCTACTCTTTTATCTATGTACTCTGCGCCAAGAGCTCTGCCCTTAACAAACATATCCATCTCAACGCCATGACCAAAGGCCTCGTGAGCAATAAGTCCCGTAACTTCAGGGCTTGTAACTATCTCATACTCTCCCGGAACAATGTGAGAAGCGTCAAGCATATCGCCTACTGCTTTAACAGCTGAATCTATGCACTTCTTTAACCCATCAAAAATGCCTGCGCCGGATCTGTCTGAAACACCCTCAATAGTCATGGTATTTCTGCCGTTCTTTGCACCAATTCCGATAACAGTTCCTTCAGAATATACATAGCTCTGCTTCATATTTCTGTTTTTGGTAAGGAAGAGCTTGCACACGTGAGTTGACTGACCAACCACCTGGCAGTCCAGCATATATTCAGCCTTTTTCACACCTTCATCACTGAACTTCTGGAACTTCGCCATAAGCTGTCCAAGATCCACATCCTCGGGAAGGATGTCTGTCTCCATCTCAGCAAGAAGTGTGCAGGGCTCGTCATCAAGAGCCTTTGTATTGTAAATTCCGGTTCCTGTGCTTTTGATTATCGCAAGCTGATCATCAAGTATCTTCCTTATCTTGTCAGCTTTTTTTGCAGGATCCTCGTCATTTTTATTAAACGAATACTCGCTGTAAAGTCCGTCCTTGTAAACTCGCAGAACGCATCCTCTCTCAGTTGTCATTGTATTTCCTGAAATTGACTTGTTTCTCTGGGAAGCGCGAACTGCAAATCCTCTGGAGTCACTGGCAAGTATACTCACATAGTCATAATCAGGTGACAAAGCATCGATAAGCTCTTTTAAAGAGGGCTCGAGCTTTGAAAGATATTCAGAAAATTTAGCCTTCATGTATGTCATCCTTTCAAGTTGTATTTTTTAAAAGAAATAAGGATTGTGGTACAAAAAAATGCGCACAATCCTTTTCATTATATATAGATAGCTTTTGCATTTCAAACCCTATTTCTTACATCTAAAATGCTCTTTTCGCTTTTATCCGCAATCTTTTTTATATCCTCGAATTCAGGTTTTTCCCGTTCTACTCCGTATCCTGAAACGATCTTATAATTCACATCTCCGTAGGCTGTGCTTCTGGTTTCACTCTTTCTGCTTAGGATATACCTTTTGCAGATTTTCTCGCGAATACCAATGGTTGTGGTATGTTTGAAGACATTCCTTATTATCTCATCCTTATCTGCCTCTTTGCAAAGGACCGTAAGAAGGATTCCGGGTCTGTTCTTCTTCATACCTATGGAAGTTGTGAAAACGTCAAGGGCGCCGCATTCCATAAGCTTGTCAGCGGCATATCCGATATCCTCAGGAGTCATATCATCCAGGTTACAGGAAAGCTCTGTCACAGTATCTGTGAGGTCATCTCTTTCAGCCTTCATCTCTTCTCCAATCATAACCCTTACGCAGTTTGCAACAGAAAAATCTTTTTTGCCCATGCCGTAGCCGACTGAAGTTACCGCCATAATTGGCTGAGGACCGATGCTTTTTGCAAAGTATTTAATAAGCGCAGCTCCTGTGGGCGTGCAAAGTTCGCTATTAATATCTCCGCTGTAACTGGGGATTCCTTCAAGCAAAAAGGCCGTTGCAGGGGCAGGAACAGGAAGTATTCCATGGGCACACTTGACGGTTCCGTTTCCCACATGTATTGGAGAAGCCACGATATTATCAGGCGAAAGCTCCCTGATAAGCATACTTACTGCGGTTATATCTGCTATTGCATCAAGTTTTCCAACTTCATGGAAGTGTATCTCACTTACAGGTACTCCATGGGCCTTGCTCTCAGCACCTGCAAGAAGTCTGTATATATTTTTTACATCCTCTTTTATAGAATCATCTATAGAAAGGGATGAAACGATTTCCTCTATATCTCTAAGATGAGTATGATGATGGTGCTCATGGTCGTGGTCATGACTGTGTCCATGCTCATGGCTATGGTCATGGCTGTGAACATGCTCATGGTTATGATCATGAGCATGTTCCGATGTATCCTGCAAAGGAAAGGTATCCTCGCCCTCTTCTTCTCCGTGAACCTTCACAGTCAGATGGCTTCCCATAACCCCGCACTTTTCCATGTGAGATAGTTCAAAGGTCACACCCTTAAGCCCCATATTATTTAAACTATTTAAAACCTTGTCCCTATCAGGGCAAAGTTCTAAAAGTGCAGCTGAAAGCATATCGCCAGCCACGCCCATTTTGCATTCAATGTAAAGTGTTTTCATACCACAGCTCCAATCCTGTAATTATTGATGGTTGATCATAGATGCAAGATATCCCGCTCCAAATCCATTATCGATGTTTACAACACTGACACCACTGGCGCAGGAATTAAGCATTGATAAAAGAGCTGATACTCCTCCAAAGGATGCGCCATATCCAACGCTTGTGGGGACCGCTATCACAGGGCAATCTGCAATGCCGCCTATGACACTTGCTAGAGCACCTTCCATTCCGGCAATCGCGATTATAACTCTGGCGCCCATAATATCATCCATATGACTAAGGAGTCTGTGAAGACCGGCCACTCCCACATCATACAGCCTCGTCACTTCGTTGCCATAGACCTCAGCAGTCTTTGCTGCTTCTTCAGCCACGGGAATATCGCTTGTTCCACCTGTAGCAACTACTATCTTCCCTTTTCCGTCAGGCTTTGGCAGCTCTCCTGCAATTCCGATCTTACTAAGTTCATCATAGGAAAAATCTGCAATTTCCTTCTGAAGAAGATCTGCTGCCTCTTTTTTCATTCTTGTTATAAGAACGGTCTTTTGACCATGTTCTCTTAAAGAATTAGTGATCTTAAGAATCTGATCAGGAGTCTTTCCCGCGCCGTAAATAACTTCCGATGCCCCCTGTCTTACACCTCTGTGAAAATCAGGCTTTGCAAAACCAAGGTCATCAAAAGGTGCTTCCTTTATTGAAAGAAGCGCCTCATCAACTGTAGTTTTTCCATCAGCAACCTGCTGTAATAGTTCTTTAATTTCTCTCTGATCCATATATCCTCCGAGTATTTTCAGCTTTTATTTTGATTGTATTTTTCCATAACTCGAACAAGTCTGTTCCTGGATTTAATAAATGCCGGAATAAGAAACGCATCTGCAGCTATCCACGCAAGAGGACTTGCAAGGCAAACACCTGTAAATCCGATTATTGGAACAAGGACAAGTGCAGCTACTGCTCTTGCTATCATCTCGCATACTCCCGCAAGTATGGCAAGCATGCTGTATCCCATGCCCTGAATCAGGAATCTTACTATGTTTACAAAGGCAAGGGGAATATAAAATGCGCTGTTCCATATGAGATTTTTATGAGCAAATTCAAGTACTGTAATCTCCGATGAATCCATAAACAGCAGGCAAAAATACTTTCCAAAGAAGAAAAGTATTCCAAAGGCAATGATTGCGTATGCAGAGCCCAGGGTTCCTGCCGCCTTAAGTCCCTTCTCAAGTCTGTCAAGCTTACCAGCTCCCACATTCTGACCACCATACGTGGACATGGTAGAACCAAGAGCGTCAAAGGGACATACAAAGAACATGCTGACTTTTCCTGCTGTAGTAACCGCAGCTACCACATCTGCTCCAAGTCCGTTTACCGCAACCTGCAAAAGGACGCTTCCTATGGCAGTAATGGAATACTGAAGACCCATGGGAATTCCCATATTAATAAGATTAAGTGCGTAATGTCTGTCAAAATCAAAATCAAGCCTGGAAATATGAAGAATCTCCACTTTTTTAATTATGAAAACAAGACACATAATACCAGATGCCAGCTGTGAAATGACTGTAGCAAGGGCAGCTCCCGTTACGCCCATCTTAAGTCCGATAATAAAGATCAAATCAAGACCTATGTTGATAAATGAAGCGATAACCAGAAATAATACGGGATGCTTACTGTCTCCAACTGCTCTAAGTATTCCCGATAAGAGGTTATACATATAGATAACCGGAATTCCTAAAAAGATCACCAAAATATAACTGTATGCATACTCTATAACTTCAGAGGGCGTATTCATAGAAACCAGAATAGTCCTGCAGAAAATGCTTACAAAAAATGTCATCACAACAGCAAGTACTGTGCACAGCTCTATTGCATGGGCAAAGTATTTGCGCATGGCTGCAAAGTCCTTGGCGCCAAACATCTGGGAAATAGGGATCGAAAATCCGCTTGATACTCCCATGCAAAATCCAATTATCATAAAGCTGATAGAGCCGGTGCTTCCCACCCCTGCAAGCGCATACTTACCGAGAAACTTTCCAACTATCATGGTATCTACCACGTTGTAAAACTGCTGGAAAAGCATTCCCATAAGAAGCGGAACCGCAAAGCCCAAAATCAGTTTCATAGGTGAACCTGTTGTAAGGTCCTTGGTTGCTGTTTTTTGCATAATGTTGCCTCGATTATTCATTGTTCCACTAAGTATATATATGATTGTATCAAATTTATTTATGTTTTAAAGAGATATTAAATATAAAATAATTGTAAAAACCGATAGCAAAGTTGCTACCGGTTTCCCATAAATATATTCTAGTTCACTTTTGTCAAAGAAAAGTCATCCACAGTTCCCCAGCTCCCGCCGTTGCATTTAGCACGAACGCCGATGATAACTGTGCCATCTGTTACTTCGATTTTATCTATTGTAGGCTGTTTCCACTCTGCCCAACTTGTAACCATAAAGTCCTTAGTCTGCTCTTTGTCACCGGATATAGCATATAATTCAAGCTTCGATGATAAGCCATCCATGTCTCCGCCCTGAGCATAAGCTGTAAGCTTGTAGGTTCCGGGAGACAGATTGGTTATTACCTGTTGGATGCTAAAGTCCATATCAGACTCGGACCAAAAATGAAATGAATTTGTTCCTGTGTGAGCATCATCCACTTTATCCTGATAATCGCAAGGATTTGCGGCTCCGCTGTGAGATATTTTCCACATGGATTTATCCGGCTCTTCAAAACTTGGATTATCTACGTAGTTGTCAGAAGTAATTTTAATATAGCAGGTAACCGATACATCGTCTGTAATCTTACCCTTAACAGTAGTGACGCTTTCTTTCGTAACATCAATGTTTTTTAACTGCTCTTCATTCCAGGTTACAGGCACCTTCTCGCTAACGGAATTATCATTATAGATGACATCAACTTCCTCAGGAAGCTTTATCTCACCTCCGCAAGGAAAAGAAAGACGTATGATAGGTACATCTTCAACCTTAAGTTCTGTCTTGTGACCTGTCCATAGATATTTATACACATTAAGAGAATCCAGTGGATGACCGTTAAAATCAAAAAGTGCCTGATTTTCCCATGAGCAGCCTCCATAGTAAAGGCCTGCATCCTGAGGATCATAGTCTGCTGAAAAGCTGCTTGCCCATCCGCTACCATAGACTTCCCACAACTCTGAATTATCTGAACTCTGAGGTCCTACAGGAATCCAGGTTCCTTCCCAATAGAAAACTCCAACTGCACCTATTTCATTTACTGCAGCTATAGTATCTCTTATCATGTTGGCCTGTCCCTGTACAGATGCAGGATATCCTTCCACAAGGCTTGCCTTTTCAGCCACACTGTTCCCCTGTCCATCGCCGTCCTGAAGAGTGTACGGGTAGGATGTTTCAGCCAGCATCACATCCTTTCCATACTCATATTTCACATGAGACAGAACCTTCTTTAATCTCTCAAAATCACAGTCCCAGAAAGGATAATAGGACATTCCCAAAATGTCATAATCAACCTCCTGACTTCTGAGGCTGCTTACTCTGCCATCTATATCCTCCACATTGTCGATATTGGCGTAGTGGACAACTATTTTAATATCCTTATCATACAAGGCTGAGATTTCTCGAACAGCCTTGCTTCCGGCTTTTACCAGCTTTGCCACGTAGGTGAGCATGGAAACTCCGCTTATTCCGTTGTTTATCTCATTTCCAACCTGGACCATTCCCACGTCAATGCCAGCATCCAGCATTTGGGTTAAGCTCTCCTTGGTAAAAACATAGAGTGCATCAGCCTTCTCATCTACGCTCATGCCTTCCCATGCCTTAGGAGCATGCTGTCTTTTTGGATCAGACCAGAAATCAGAATAATGGAAATCCAC
The DNA here is from genome assembly GCA_024690485.1 of Butyrivibrio sp. GTDB lineage: Bacteria > Bacillota > Clostridia > Lachnospirales > Lachnospiraceae > Butyrivibrio. The sequence goes on from JAILPB010000001.1 coordinate 19,837, forward strand.
ACATACCTTCATTCCATTTTCGGTTGCACGTTTTCCAAGCTCTACAGCAGTCTTTACATCATTATTTCCACCGCCATAGCCATTCCCGTTTGCATCATAGGGATCATTCCAAACTCTGAGTCGTATATAGTTTATTCCGGAGTCATGAAGTACCCTGAAAGGATCTGCCTCTTTCCCTTTAAAGTCGTAATACTTAACTCCGCTGTTTTCCTCGGCCAGAACAGATGAAGCATCCATTCCCAGAGCAAAATCTTCAGGAAGCTTATCCACTTTTCTCACAAAAAGATCCGTTGAATCATCAGTAGCAAGTAGAACGCTCTTTCCACCGCTCTCACCGTAAATGCCGCTCTTTAGGCTTCCGTCATCAACGCATCCGGAAAGAGTTGACATAAGTATTCCCGACGCCAATAGTACGCTAAAAAATCTCCCATTAACTATTTTCATTAATCTCCTCATAAGTAGCTTCGCTGCCGTAAAAACTACCTGTTATGCCTTAAATAATAATAATCTTATACTGTGCCACGCTGGAAATGCCATTAAGTCTGCAGGCTTTTCCATCTTCCATCTTAGGCCACTTTTGAAGATATATCTCATCTCCCTCTCGCAAAGGATAAAGACGTACATCTCCCTCGAATCTTTCCTGAAGTTCCTTCACATTCTCAGCTCCGATAAAACGCTTAAGTCCGATTTCCCAGAGCTGTCCTGTATAGAAACTGTCGGCAATGAGTTCTCCCTTGTTAAAGGTTTCTATATCACAGGATGCATAGAGCTGCGCCTTGTCAGCAGCATAATCAGCCATAAGATATACTTCATCCATATCAGGCTCAATATGCTCCACTTCAATATGATAGCACCTGGTTTCCTCGTTGGCTTCAACTTCTTTTATGGTAACCGTAGCATCATTTCTGAATTCATCCACATATCTGTAGGTAGCAAAATCAAGACTGTCCACCATATAAGTTTCGCTGATATTCTCTGCATCAGTATGGATAAATCCAATAGGCGTCTCCTCAAGGTCAGGCCATACTCTTATTGACACGCTGTGATCCTGTCCATCAGAAGGAATCTCTGCATAAATCTGATATCCTCTGTTGTTCTTTCCACGCTTTCTCTCCACGATGTCATACTCAGATATTACAAGATGCTCTGTCCCAAATTCGTCACAGATCTTCACTGCATGCTCAGCTTCATAGCGATTTAAAACAAGGATCTTGATATCTCCTATGTCTCCCTCAATTTCCATCTCAGCCGAGTCTCTCTCATCAGCATAGAAAACATAAGCATTTATCCTGCCCTTTTCATCATGAAGAATGCAAAGAGGTGTCATGTTCGCCTTTTTAAGGACTGCGTCATAGCCGATTGGCATGTTAAATGGATAGAAGAAATAGTCTCCGTTTTTAACATCCCTCTCTTCAAATTCTGTAATGGCATTTCCGCTTTCATCAAATGCCTTAAGGCATACGCCGTCATGGTCTGCCATCTCATATCTTCTTTGGTAATTGTTCACGAATAAAAATCCGCTGTACATTTCACTGTCACAGATTTCTTTTTTGCAGGCTCTGACAGCGCACCTAAGGTCAGATAGATTATCAGGCTTTAAGGGATTTCCCGGCTGCTCAATATAGGACATTTCGCAAAGGTCTCCTCCAAAATCCTTTACGAACATCGAAAGCTTTCTTATCTTCCTGTAGGTATCAGACATCTGCCCGTATTCTTTTATTGGCGCATTGAAATCATAGGATAAAACCGGAAGATCGTTTGGATATCCCGTCTCTTTGCTCTCCTGCAAAGTAGTGAGTTTTCCCTTCGGATTTGTTCCGCCGTGGTACATATAATATCCAAGAAGATTAGCCCCGCTTCCCATCTTGACCATGCTCATAGCCTCAGTATCACTACCTGTTGCAATAGGCCTTCTGTGGTGTGTAACCTGAAGCCCGCCTCCAAGCTCTGCTGTAAGATAGGGAAATTTGTCCATATCAAAGGTGATTCCAACCCCAAGGCCGTGGTCGGAGCCTATATTATGATCATTTCTTTCCTTCGTAAAAATATAATTGCCGCTAGGCTCAATCTCTGTTGTTCTCTGATCCCATGGTGCCTCGCAGTAGCCGCCCATTACCGGAAGCATACCGCCTGTAACTGCTCCGCCCCATCCGGTTGCTGTATATAGAGGTGCATCAAAACCTATCTCCTTGGCCATTTTTTCCAAGGTTCTCATGTGCTCTTCTCCCTCTTCTCCGGAGAAGCCTCCGCAATGACCGTATTCATTCTCAATCTGGATGCCGATTACAGGGCCTCCGTCTTTCAGGAAAAAGCCCTTTGCCTGCTGGAAGATGTGCTCATAAAAATTCCTTACATGCTCAAGATACTCGGGGGCATTACTTCTGACTTCATAGTTTTTCTGTTTTGCGTCTTCCAAAAGCCAGTCAGGGAATCCTCCGTTTCTGGCTTCTCCATGAGCCCAGGGACCAATTCTGAGAATACAGCTTAAGCCAACCTTCTGCACTTTCTCCAAGAACCCTCTAAGATTCCTGTCACCGCTAAAATCGAATTCGCCTCTTATCTCTTCGTGGTGAATCCAGATTGTATATAAAGAAACGATGTCAACACCGCCGCTCTTCATCTTATATAATTCTTCTTCCCAATATCTGCTTCTGTATCTGGAAAAATGCATTTCACCCATTACAGGATAAAAGCCCTTTCCATCAGCAGTTAATGACATTGGTGTAAAACTTAAAACACTTTCCTTTGATAATTTCATTATTTTTTCCTCGCATTGTGATAAACACATAAATACCGACTCATCCATCAATTATATTTCATGATGACTGAGTCGGTATAGTTTTATTTTATGAAATAACTGTGTTTTTACTTGGTGCTTTCTTTCATTACAACCTCATAATCTTTTAGCTTCTGATTATCAACTTTTTCTCCATCGATAAGAGCCAAAATCATTCTGGCTGCAACAGCCCCAAGATTTCTATCGTCAAAATTAAGAGAAGTCACAGGAACTATGGCATTTTCAAGCATATGACTGTTACTAAAGGATGCCAGTCTAAGATCCTGAGGAATCTTGATCTTTTCAGCTCTGCAAATACTCATAACATAGCCTGCTAGCTGATCATCCATGCATATAACGCCGTCTACTTTCTTTTGCGCAAGCTGCTTTACGATATCCCGGAGCCTTTGCTCATTACTCTGATTCAGGAAAATCAGGGATTCATCGACCTTTTTATCCATTGATCTAAAAGCTTCCATAAATGCTTCATGACGAACCCTGGTTATTGTAAGGTCTGTGGATCCTCCGATAAGAGCCAGCTTTGTGTGTCCCTTTGCAATAAGGATTGAAGTAAGTTCTTTACAGGCGTCAAAGTTATCGTTATCAACAGTAACAATGCTTTCATCTGTAGATGATCCTATGGCCACAAAAGGAACTCCGCTTTCTTTGAGATACTCAGCTGCTCTGTCATCAATCAGGGTTCTCGTAAGTATTACTCCGTCGACTTTTCTTTTTTCAATTACCCTCTTAAGGTTTGAAATCTCATCGACAGCCACCAGGGATACTACTATGTCATATCCATATCCGCTTGTGACCTCATTCATTCCCATGAGGCATCTTTGGAAAAAGGGAAGCTCAACCATGGAGTAATTGCCGGGCCATACTACGGAAATGTTATAGGTTTTCCTTCTGGCAAGACCCTGAGCAACAACATTAGGCGTGTAATTATTCTGTTGTATGTATTTTAGTACTCTGTCCCTGGTAGTCTGGCTGATCCTACCCTTTCCGGAAATCGCTCTGGAAACCGTAGTCTTGGAAACACCAAGTGCAGACGCTACGTCCTCTATGGTTATTTTTTCGCCCATACGCGTTAGCCTTTCACAGCACCACCGGTTACGCCTTCAACGTAGTACTTCTGAAGGAACATGAACAGTAATGTTACAGGAACTGCGATAAGCACACCGCCAGCGCAGAATCTTGTGAAATATCCCTGATAGTCATTTGTCCAAACCCATCTGGTCATGGCAACTGCTACGTTGTAGCTCTTATCATGTCCAAATGCAACATAAGAAGCAAATACGTAATCACACCATGGAGCCATGAAAGCAACCAGTGCTGTGTAGATGATGATAGGCTTTGACATAGGAATTGTCATTGTAAAGAAGATTCTTGCTCTTGTAGCACCGTCAATTCTTGCAGCCTCATCCAGAGCTTTCGGGATAGTATCAAAATATCCTTTACATACATAGTAGCCCATTCCGCAGCTTGCGATTGATACAAGAATGAGTCCCGGTACCGCACCTGCCTGAGTAAGTCCAAGCATTTTAAGAAGGAAATACAAGCAGATCATAGTAAGGAATCCGGGGAACATTCCAAGAACAAGCCAGAATCTCATAAGGATAGTTCTACCTTTAAATCTCATTCTTGAAAGTGCATAGCTTACGCAGAGCACTATTATTGTCTGGAATATTGTTACAAAGAATGCTATTACAAGTGTATTTCTATACCACAATATAAAGTTTGTTTCACCTGAAAACAGGAATCTGTAGTTATCAAGTGAGAAAGAATGGGGAACAAGATAATCTACCATTCCACCAAACTCCGTCTTGTAGGATCTAAAGCTCTGAAGAACAAGACCTACAAAGGGGAATAACCAAATTATGCTTATAAGAACAAGAAGCACATAAGAAATAGCTGTACTTATTTTTCTCTTTGTTTTATATGATTTATTCATTACTGGAATCCCTCCTCATCCTTAACTGAAGGCAGCATGTTGTAAACAACAAGTGTAATAACCGCAGTTACAACGAATACCATGATACCGATTACGGCTGCCATCTTGTAGTTAGTGTCATTAACCGTCATCTTGTAGAGCCAGGTTACAAGCAGGTCTGAATAGCCTGCCTTTTCTGCAAGAGACATAGACTGAGGTTTACCCTGTGTAAGAAGGTAAATAACATTGAAGTTATTAAGGTTACCTGTAAACTGTGTAAGCAGGAAAGGTCCTGTTACAAATAACATATAGGGAAGGGTAATGCTTCTGAACATCTGCCATCCGCTTGCGCCGTCAATTCTGGCACTCTCATAGAGGTCTTCAGGAATGTTCATAAGAAGTCCCGTTGCTATCAACATCATGTAAGGAATACCAATCCAGATGTTTACTACAATGATCGTGATTCTCGCAAGCATCGGATCAGTCCAGAAAGGAATATAACTGTCTATGATTCCCCACTTAATAAGATATCCGTTAATAAGTCCGTCATTAGCGAACATCTTCATAACATAAAGAAGTGAAACGAACTGGGGAACGGCAATTGTCATAACAAGAATTGTTCTCCAAAGTTTCTTAAATTTGATTTCCTTTTTATTTATCAGCATTGCAACTGCAAGACCAAGGAAATAATCAATAAATGTAGCAAAGAATGCCCAAACAAGTGTCCATGCAAGTACCTGAACAAAAGTACCGCCGATTCCAGTCTTTCCAAAAGACACAAGGTTTTTAAAGTTCTCAAGTCCAACCCATGTAAAAAGATTTGTAGGGGACTGATGGTTTTTATCATAATTTGTAAATGCCACAAGAATCATGAATACGATAGGCAAAACCGTAAATACAAAGATTCCTGTAACAGGAAGTGCTAAAAGTGTCTTATCAAAGTTTTTGTCAAACAGAGAAAGAAAAACTGTTCTGTTGCTGGGAAGTCTCTTTCCCTCCTTTAAAAGGAGTTCTTCTTTTCTGTTTTCCTGGATGTTCAAATACCAGATCACAAGAATAGCTATGATTGCAAAGATACTAAGAACACCAAACAAAAGGATAAGGAAGCTGTTATCACCATAAACGGTTTTTCTTCCAACCTTCTGAGTTGCAACAGTTCCAAGTGTGGTTATCTTAGAGAGATACTGCCAGCCAAATCCAAACATATAGCAAAAGAACAATGCTTCAAGCAAAAGAAGTGCTGCTCCAATCAGTACCTGTCCTCTAAGTATCGGTCCAAGACCAAATATCAGAAATGACAATTTTGTCTTTATATCACCCTCAACGAATGTTACCCCAATATTTTTAAATATCTGACCAATACTCTCAAAAAATGAAGCTATAACATTCTTTTTCCTTTTAGCCGCGCTATGTTTCATGCCCGGACCTCCCTTCGTATCTGAATGCTTCTGAAATTGAACCCCTTACCTTTAAATAAGGCTCGGAATATTTATAATTCCGAGCCTATAAATTGTTTTTATTATCCAGCTACCCAAACCTTCTCATGGGCACTGCAGATTTTAACAATAATTACTGAGCGTAACCCTCACATGTTGTCTGGAAATCTGTAAGAGCCTGCATAAGTGTGTCATCATCTGCATCTGCTGCGATCTCACCTGAGATGATTGAATCACCAAGTGATGTAGCAAGTGTCCAGTAGTCACCAGGATACTGACCCTGAGGAATTGTGTACTGAAGCTGCTCGCCGAGAGCTGAAAGAGCTTCGTCAGCCTGAACTTCGCTAGCCTGCTGAGCCTTTAAGTTTGAAGGGCCCCAACCTACTGCATTGTATCTGGCAAGCTGAACTTCCTCACTTGAAAGGTATGCAGCGAGTGCATCACATACAGCGAGCTTGTTCTCGTCATCCTGAGGCTTAACACCAAGGAGCTTGAATCCACCGAAACCGCTCATCTGATGTGTCTGTCCATCAGCGCCTTCGAATGTAGGAAGCTTAGCACAAGCGTAGTTGTCACCAAATACTTCCTTAGCTGCCTCTGCATCCCATGTACCATCAACGATAGCACCAACGTTTGTTGCGTTGCTAAGTGAAGAACCGTTCTGGAATGACTTAGAACCAGCAAGTTCGATCATCTTCTTAAGAGCTACAACACCTGCATCTGAAGCATATGTTGAGTTACATGTTGTGAAGTTACCCTGATCATCTGTGTCATATGTAAGCTCAGCGCCTGCACCAAAGAAGAATGCTGTCTGATACCAACCTGAGTTGATTTCGAAGTAGAAGTTCTTGCCTGCTGCTTCGCAATCAGCAACGATGCCTTCAAGAGTAGAAGGATCTGTAACTACACTCTTATCATAGTAAAGGAAATATCCGTTATCAGATGTAATAGGATATGCATAAAGTGTTCCGCCAACCTTAGCTGCTGAAACAGAACCTGCATCATTATCAGCCTCAACTGCTACTGCGTTGTTATCCTCAACAACTTCAAGAGCACCTGCTGTAACAAGTCTTGCGATCTGATCCTGAGCGAATGCATAGATGTCTGCACCTGACTCAACGTCTGTGATCATGTTGCCGGCTGCATCGCCTTCACCAACAGCTTCAACTGTTACTGTATAGCCTGCATACTGAGAATTCTCATCCATGAACTTCTGGATCTGCTCGTTTGTGAAGTCTACTACGTTGTCAGCAACCCAAACCTTTATCTCGCCTGAACCAAGGTCAGCATCTGCTGTGTCAGCTGCTGCATCCTCAGTTGCCTCTGTAGTTTCCTCGGCAGCCTCTGTTGTCTCTTCTGTTGTCTCTTCTGCTGTCTCTTCTGTAGCTTCAGCTTCCTGTGTAGGAGCTGTGTCCTTTGATCCGCCACATCCGGCGATCATTGTAGCTGCCATAGTAGCTGAAAGAAGTACTGATACCAATTTCTTTTTCATCTTTTTTCCTCCGTTTATTACGTCACAAGAAAAGTGATTGTTGTCCCGATTTCGCATCCATTTTGCGCAATCGGTTGTTCTGTAAATTATTGTAATTCCGTATCTTATCATCGTCAATGGTTGTAGTTTCACGATTGATATGTGCTATTTTTATAGCATTTTTACAAAATCATGGCTGGAAACGTTTCGGAAACAAATCGCATTGCGCAACCGTTTGCGCACGCTTATTTACTGATTTGGTAACGTTTTCATATGCATTTTCGTCATTTCACATATTTACTAGTATTTTTTGCACTTTTCGGAAACCGTTTTTCTTAGCGTTATTCCGACAATCTTGATTTATGCAGTAAATTTCAACATCTGCACATACCCAAAGAAAACTCTTGCTTCTTTTCATTTTTTGGATATAATGTTTTTTGTGTCTTTTTTGACATCTATTCCTACGGAGAATCTCCGTATTTTCCTTATTTTTTCTGATATATCAGAGGCAAAGGCACAACTCTGCCATTTTTTACCCGGTAGTATTATCCTTCATGGCCAAAGACCCGGAAGGAGTTTTATATGGTCAGTACTGTAACATCTGGTGCTGTAAAAGGAATAATGCCATATCTTATGCAGGTTGAGGTAGATACTGCAGATGGTCTGCCTATGTTCAATATGGTTGGTTTTATGAGCAGTGAAGTAAAGGAGGCCGCTGAAAGAGTAAGGGTAGCCCTAAAAAATGCGGGATATTCCCTGCCTCCCATGAGAATAACCGTCAACTTATCTCCTGCTGATATAAGAAAAAGCGGTATAGCAGTGGATCTCCCCGTAGCCATAGGCATACTTTGCGCAACAGGCAATCTTGATGAAAAAAATTTGCGAAACACTCTCGTAATAGGTGAGCTCGGATTAAATGGTGAAGTAAAAGCCGTAAACGGCGTTCTGCCTATGGTCACTCATGCATGGAAATGTGGTTACGATACCTGCATTCTTCCTGCAGACAATGCAAGCGAAGGGGCGGCAATAGGTAAGATGAAAATTGTAGGTGTTCACTCTCTTCTTGAAGTCATAATGTACCTAAAAAGTGAAAAAGAGGAAAGAGACAAGGTGATTCCGCCTACTACAATAGACCTCGATGCCCTTTTTAAGGATGGAGAATTCTCAGAGGATTACCTTAGGGGCATGGATTTTGCTGAAATAAACGGGCAATCTGCAGTTAAAAGGGCTGTGGAAGTAGCTGCAGCGGGATACCATCACATTCTCCTTGTGGGACCTCCCGGATCCGGGAAAAGCATGATCGCTAAAAGGATTCCCTCTATAATGCCACCTCTTACTTTGGAGGAAAGCCTCGACGTATCTGCTGTTTACAGCGTAGCAGGAATGCTGAAAAAGGGAGAGCCGTTGATAGTAAGGCGCCCTTTTATGAGCCCTCATCACTCAATTACAGAAGCAGCCCTTGCAGGAGGCGGTAACAGACCATCTCCCGGAGTAATCTCCCTTTCTCACAAGGGCGTCATGTTCCTTGATGAGATGGCAGAGTTTAAGAGGAATACCCTTAACCTGCTGCGGCAGCCTCTTGAAGACAAGGAAGTGCATATTGCAAGAAGCGGTGGTAATTTCTCCTATCCTGCAGACATGTTGTTAGTGGGCGCAATGAACCCCTGCCCCTGTGGATACTACCCAAACTTAAATAAATGCAGATGCTCGGAATCTGAGATAACCAAGTATTTAAGCCGCATATCCGGTCCCATTCTTGACAGAATAGATATATGCATAGAAGCAGCAAAGGTTGACATCACAGAGCTAAGCCACGGTTCAGAATGTAATGAAAAAAGTGCGGATATAAGAAAAAGAGTATGTAAAGCTGTTGAGATACAAAAGAAACGGTTCGAGGGCTCCAAAATTAGATTCAACTCAGAGATGTCTCCCGTGCAGATACATAAATTCTGCAAGCTCGCTCCTGAGCAAAAGAGGCTTATGGAGAGAATATTCCAAAGCATGGATCTATCCGCTCGTGCGTACCATAAAGTCCTGAGAGTTGCCAGAACTATCGCAGATCTTGAAGGCTCGCCAAATATTGAATCAAGGCACCTTACAGAAGCTGCTTGCTATCGGATGACTGACTCAAAATACTGGAGTAAATCAGGTTCTACAGCAGAGCAAAACATCGCTGACAAATTAAGTAAAAGGAGTATCAAGGCATGGTAAATGGCACAACACAGGACAAGGAGCTTGCCTGCGCATATATGTTACACAATGTTCCCGGAATCGGTAATAAGACCTTGTTTTCTCTTCTTGAATATTTTGAAAACTGCACTGATATTTATGAAGCGAAGGAATCCGATTTTAAAAACCTGCTGACAAAAAAGCAGCTTTCATGCTTTTTATCTATGCGAGACAGTTTTGATTCGGAAAAGGAAATGGATCTGCTTACAAATAAAAATATTACTTTTTATCCTTACACACTGCCTTCTTATCCTGAAAAGCTAAGGTTTATTCCTGATCCGCCATTTGGAATCTACTGCATAGGGAGCCTTCCGGATCCTGCAAAGCCCTCTGTTTCCATAATAGGCGCAAGAACCAGCTCCGAATACGGAAAGTATGCCGCAAAGCTTTTTGGCGAGGGGCTGTCAGAACACGGGATAGCCATTATCAGCGGAATGGCAAGGGGAATTGATGGTATAAGTCAGGCTGCAGCCCTTAATGCAGGTGGAATATCCTACGGCATCCTTGGAAGCGGCGTGGACGTATGCTATCCAAAAGAAAACCTGCAGCTATATAACGCTCTAAAAACAAGAGGCGGAATCATATCGGAATATCTCCCGGGGACGCAGCCAAAGCCGAATTTCTTTCCTCCAAGGAATAGAATTATAAGCGGCTTGTCTGATGCAGTACTTGTAATCGAAGCCCGTCAAAAAAGCGGCACTCTTATCACTGTGGATATGGCGCTTGAACAGGGTCGGGATGTATTTGCCGTTCCGGGAAGAATATGCGACGGCTTAAGCTATGGATGCAACTCTCTCATTCATCAGGGAGCTTCTATAGCAACATGTCCCGAAGACATAGTTGAATTCTTAAGAAGGACCTCATTTTCAGGCATAAAAGAGGCGGATAAGAAAGGAAATGTTCCTGCGTTCACCAGGCTAACAGATGCGCAAAAGGATGTCTATGAAGTATTGGACGTTTACCCCAAAAGTATTAACGTCCTCCATGACGAGCTCAAAAACAAAGGCATCCATATGGATGCCTCTGACTTAATGAACACTCTCGTTGAACTTAGCATATTAAATTATGCTTCTCAAAACGGTGGATCATTCTATAAAACTTTGTAATCATTTATCTCAGGATCTTGGCCTGCATGGTATCAGGATCCTGTGCATAATGGATAGCACTCTCTCTTGTGATCTTACCGGACTTACACAGCTCTACGATTGCATCATCCATGGTAACCATACCAAGCTTGCGGTTAGTCTGCATGATCGTAATGAGCTGATGAGTTTTTCCTTCGCGGATCATGTTTCGAACCGCGCTGTTAACGTGCATAACCTCAAAGGCTGCTACTCGGGAATCGCCGCTCACAGTTCTGATAAGCTGCTGGGAAATAACTGCTTCAAGAACGTTTGCAAGCTGGATTCTGATCTGTTGCTGCTGATGAGGCGGGAATACATCTATAATTCTGTCCACAGTACTTGCAGCACCTATGGTGTGCAATGTTGAAAGAACAAGATGTCCTGTCTCTGCAGCAGTAATAGCTGTGCTTATGGTTTCAAGATCACGCATCTCTCCCACAAGGATTACATCGGGATCTTCTCTAAGAGCTGCCCTTAAAGCATTGGCATAACTATTTGAATCAAGTCCGATTTCTCTCTGGTTAACAATGGACTTATTATGCTGATACAAAAACTCAATAGGATCCTCAAGGGTGATAACATGAGCTTCTCTGTTTTGGTTTATTTTATCGATAATAGCTGCAAGCGTAGTGGATTTTCCTGAGCCTGTAGGACCTGTTACCAGAACAAGACCACGCTGCCTCTGATAAAGGTTTACAACAGATGTGGGAATTCCAAGAACTTCAGCATCAGGAATTTCGGTTGCAACAAGTCTTATAGCCATAGCAACAGAGCCTCTCTGTTTAAATGCATTAAGTCTGCATCTTCCGATTCCCTTTATCGAAAAGGACATGTCGTGCTGACCATTCTCGTCAAGCATCTCTTTTTGCTGCACGCTCATGATCTCATCAGCAATAGACTGAGTATCGTCAGGATGCATCCTGTCATACCCTTCAAGCTCAATGAGTTTTCCGTTTACTCGCATTTTAGGTGGTATACCAACGGTGATGTGAACATCAGAAGCACCGTTTTGTTTAGCTATTTGAAGAATTCCTTCAATCTTTGACATAAGCCCTCTCCTAAGATGATAGTTTTCTAAATTAATCATGTATTTTACAGATTAAAATGTCAATTCTGAGAAAATTAAATTTTTAAGAAATCTCAAAGCAGAAACTCTGCCATGCAATAATTACTTACATCAAGTCCTTTAGCAGTAAGCCTTATGTGGTCTTCTTCTATTTCAAGAAGCTGTTTTTCCCTTAGGTCTGCGATAACAGAGCCATAAACTTCATGGATCTTTTTCCCAAAGCGCTTTTCAAACTCATTTACGGACACGCCTTCTATAAGCCTAAGACCCATGAACATAAACTCTTCCATCAGAGCTTTCTCATCAAGGTCTTCAACCTCCTGCCTAAGGGCCTTGAAATCACCCTCCCCAGCAAGACGTGTATACTCGCTCATATCCCTTGTGTTATGGAACCTTTTACCATCAAAAAACGATGCTGCTCCAAGTCCAAAGCCAATATATTCCTTACACTCCCAGTATCTTCTATTATGGAGGCATTCAAAACCTTCCCCCGCATAATTAGATATCTCGTACCTGTGATAGCCTTGAGTTTTTAAAACAGCCTCCGTTTCATGGTACATATCCCTGTCATCGTCTTCAGAAGGGAGCCCTGCGGCGTCTTCTCCATATTTCTCATAGAAAGGTGTGCCTTCCTCAATTATCAGGCTATAGGCTGAAATATGCGAAGGCTTTGGCTCGAGACTGCAAGCATATTCCAAATTCTCATTCCAGCTGTCAGTGGTCTGTCCCGGCAAAGCACTCATAAGATCAATGTTTATATTGGAAAATCCGGCAGAAACAGCATCTTTATAGCATTTTTCAAATTGCTCTCTGTTATGGATTCTTCCAAGAAGCCTAAGCTCCTCGTCCTTGGGAGACTGAAGTCCAATACTAAGCCTGTTAATCCCGGCTTTTAAATATATGTCAAATGCCTTTCTATCTGAAGTTCCGGGATTACATTCAATTGTAATCTCCGGATTTTTGGCAAGATTATAGTTTTCTCTGATGATCCCAAGGATATCGGCGATAGCATCAGGATCAACTACAGTGGGAGTTCCGCCTCCTATAAAAACAGTGTCCACCTCATAATCACTACATTCGATAGCGCCAGCGCTAATCTCTTTTTTCAGGCAATCCAAATAAAGTGCCCGAACATCCTCCCTCTCCGGAAAGGAGAGGAAGTCACAGTACAGACACTTTCTTATACAAAACGGTATATGTATATAGATTCCCAAAGAATTCATAATTAATTTCCTTCGTCCAGCTTAAGAACACTTAAGAATGCCTGCTGAGGAATCTCTACGCTACCAATCTGGCGCATCTTTTTCTTACCTTCCTTCTGTTTCTCAAGAAGTTTTCTCTTACGGCTGATATCACCACCGTAGCACTTGGCAAGAACGTCCTTACGCATAGCTTTAACAGTCTCTCTGGCAATAATCTTACCACCAACGGCTGCCTGAATAGGAATTTCAAACAGGTGTCTGGGTATCTCACCCTTAAGCTTCTCACACATCTTGCGACCACGCTCATAAGCGCCGTCCTTGTGAACGATGAATGAAAGAGCATCTACCTGCTCATGGTTTATAAGTATATCAAGCTTAACAAGCTGTGACTCTTCATAGCCCTTGATCTCATAATCAAAGGATGCATATCCTCTTGATCTGGACTTAAGCGCATCAAAGAAGTCATAAATGATCTCGTTAAGCGGAAGCTCGTATTTTAGAACCGCTCTTGTGGCTTCAATATATTCAGTACTGATATATCTGCCTCGTCTCTCCTGGCAAAGCTGCATGATAGCACCTACATAATCCGTAGTTACCATGATCTCGCCGTTAACGATGGGTTCTTCCATATATTCAATCTCTGCAGGATCCGGAAGATTTGAAGGGTTAGTGAGATCAAATACTGTGCCATCTGTCTTGTGAACCTTGTAAACAACTCCGGGAGCTGTGGTAACAAGATCAAGGTTATATTCTCTCTCTAGTCTCTCCTGAATTACCTCCAGATGAAGAAGTCCAAGGAAACCTGCTCTAAATCCAAATCCCAGCGCCTGTGATGTCTCAGGCTCATAGAAAAGTGAAGCATCATTTAACTGGAGCTTTTCAAGCGCATCTCTAAGTTCAGGATATCTTGCGGTATCTGCAGGATAAAGTCCGCAGTAAACCATAGGCATAACCTTCTTATATCCGGGAAGAGCCTCCGGGCAGGGATTAGCAACCTCAGTTACAGTATCACCAACTCTGGCATCCTGAATATTCTTAATAGATGCCGTGAAATATCCAACACTTCCAGCAGTAAGTTCATCGCAGGGAATAAACTGTCCGGGACCAAAATATCCAACCTCAACAACTTCCCATGACGCTCCGGAAGCCATACATTTTGCTGTCATTCCCTTTTTAAGGACGCCATCTCTAACACGTACAAATACAATGACTCCTCTGTAGGAATCATAAACAGAGTCAAAAATAAGGGCTTTTAAAGGTGCAGATGCATCGCCTGTAGGTGCAGGAATCTTGTGGACAACATTCTCAAGAACATCCTCAATACCTGTTCCAAGCTTTGCGGAAACAAGAGGAGCGTCATGAGCCTCAATTCCTATAACATCCTCAATTTCTTCCTTAACTTCATCAGGTCTTGCGCTAGGCAGATCAATCTTGTTAATTACAGGGAAAACATCAAGGTCGTGATCCAGGGCGAGATAAACATTAGCCAGGGTCTGAGCCTCAACGCCCTGAGTAGCATCAACTACAAGGATTGCGCCATCGCAAGCAGCCAGACTTCGTGATACCTCATAACCAAAGTCCACGTGACCGGGAGTATCTATCATATTAAAAACGTACTCCTCGCCATCCTTAGCCTTATATACCATACGCACAGCCTGAGACTTAATGGTGATTCCTCTCTCACGCTCGATCTCCATGTTATCAAGAACCTGATTCTGCATCTCACGACTTGTGAGGACACCAGTAGTCTCGATCATACGATCCGCAAGTGTGGACTTACCATGATCGATGTGTGCAACTATACAAAAATTTCTTATTTTACTCTGTTCAAACTCAGCCATAATACTCCGTTTATAAAAATAACCCAGATATCGGTGAGAAGATACCTGAGTTATCTTAATTTTAAAAATAATTCTCTAATTTATATTTATGCAAGCTTGTTAACAGCCTGAGCAAGACGAGAAACTTTTCTAGAAGCTGTATTCTTCTTGAATACGCCCTTTGACTCAGCCTTGTCGATAGCAGATGTAGCAGCGAGAAGTGCCTTAGCAGCCTCTTCTTTGTTGCCAGCCTCGATTGCTGTTCTAACCTTCTTGATCTCTGTCTTTACAGCAGACTTGATAGCCTGATTTCTAGCAGCCTTCTTCTGGTTTGTAAGAATTCTCTTCTTGGCAGATTTGATATTAGCCATAACTTCCTCCATATTGTTACTAAAATTAAATTTGATACGTTAATTATAGGTAATATGGCTATGAAACCGGACACGGACAGTCAACGCCACATACACCCAAATATTTTAACCATATGTTGTGACTATGTCAATAGTTATTTATTACTGGTTAGGATTAGAGAAGTCAATAATGGGGTAGGGAGGCTCTTTAACATGCTCAAGCTCTACCACATTAAGGAGGGGACCCACTCCCTGATACTCAGGAACAAGTGCCTTCTTAACTTCACAGGTAACGGTTATCCACTCTTTCTCCTTTAGCTTTGGTGCATCATCATATTCACACTTAAATCCAAGGAACTGCATATCGTCTGCACAGCAGGTCATAGCCATTCTTCCGGGAATAAACGCATTATCCGCCATATCAAAGGGCTTTGCCACCATGGCTGTGAATCTGATCTTCTTGCCATCATATCTGTCCACATGCTCAAGAGCATCCAGATAGAACATTCCATAACCAAAATTGTTAAGCTCGATAGGATCATCATTTAAGTCAAAAGGAAGATCCTCATCAAGAGTAACATCAACCTCTCCGTTCATATCCTCAAAGATTATGTCTGCCTTCTGGTTGATAGCCTTAACATTTCTCTTAAAGGAAGCAAGATCCTCAATTCCATCACATCTGTTAAAAAGAATCAGATCTGAATTTCTTATCTGCTCTGAAAGAAGTGATTTCATATTTGAAAAGTAAAGCTCGAAGCTTGAAGCATCAATAACAGTGATCTGCTGTTCAAGCTTCCACTTCTTGGGAATCTTAAAGTTCTTAAAATTCCACATACCGTTGTACTCAATAAGCACTCTCTCGGGATCATACTTTGCTTCCAGCGCCATAAGAGCAGATGGAGTAAACTCTTCCTCATCCTCAAAGAATTCAAGAGCTGTGTTTGTCTTATTCAGAAGGTCTTCGTCATATTCATTTTCACCCTCTTCGCAAACAATAAGAAGGGTCTTACCTTTGGTTCTGAAATAAGGCTGATTGATCGTATACTTGAAAAAATCAGTCTTTCCACTGTCAAGAAATCCATTAATTACATAAACCGGTTTCATCTTTTTTCCTATATTCCTTCCAAACATTCAAGACTCCAATTAAATTAGAACTTTCTCTTAAATAGTTTCTCAAGGTTGTCCTGGTTAAGATCAGCACCGATAACACAGAACTTACCTGTTACATCAGGATGTCCCTTACGTATTGTAGGCTCACCGGGAACATAATCAAACTCGATCCAGCTTCCGTCTTCGTCGGGAACCATTCCCTTTGCTCTGAGAACTACACCGAAGGTCTCATCGTCCTCAAGTCTCTCAAGCATCTTCTCAATCTCATCCTGATTGTACTTAGCAGGAGTCTCCATGCCCCAGCTTACGAACACATCGTCAGCATCGTGATGATGGTGCTCATGGTCATGATGGTGCTCATGCTCATGTTCGTGCTCATCATGATCGTGATGGCGCTCATGGTCGTGATGGTGCTCATGCTCATGTTCGTGCTCATCATGGTCGTGATGGTGGTGCTCATGATCGTGGTCATGCTCATCATGATCGTGGTCATGGTGATGCTCGTGCTCATGATCGTGGTCATGCTCATCATGATCATGGTCGTGATCATGCTTGTGAGCGCGATAAACTGTGTTGCCCTCTTCGTCAGTGTACTTCTCTGAACCATGATCATGGTGGTGATGATGCTCATCAGCCTTACATGCAAGAACTTCCTTTAAAAGCTCTGCCTCAAGATCATGGTTTCCTTCGAAGGTATCAAGAACTTCCTTGCCATCAAGCTCAGCAAGAGGAGTTGTAATAATTGTAGCCTTGGAATTGTACTGTCTGATAAGTTCAACAGCAGCCTCGATCTTAGCTGCGTCAGCCTTATCTGTTCTTGTAAGAAGGATTGTTCCGGCATTCTCAATCTGATTTGTAAAGAATTCACCAAAGTTCTTAATGTATACTTTTGCCTTGCTGACATCTACAACAGTTACAGCACTGTTCATTGTTACATCAGCCATGCCATCAGCCACATCCTGAATTGCTCTCATAACATCAGAAAGCTTTCCTACGCCTGAAGGCTCGATAAGAATACGCTCAGGAGCATATGTCTCCATAACTTCCTTTAATGAAGTACCGAAGTCTCCAACAAGGGAGCAACAGATGCATCCGGAGTTCATCTCTCTGATATCAATACCTGACTCCTTTAAAAAGCCGCCGTCGATACCTATCTCGCCAAATTCATTTTCTATAAGTACTGTCTTTGTACCTGCAAGTGCCTCTTTTAAAAGTTTCTTAATAAGAGTGGTCTTACCAGCTCCCAGGAAACCTGATATTATGTCAATTTTTGTCATATCTATCACTCTCCAATCTATAAATATATGTATAACTACATAATTTTATAGCCGACTCCAAAGATATGTCAAGAAACGGCTGATAGCCTAAAATATATGTTAGTCTTGTTTAACAGAATCCATGTTATTTGAGGATTCTTCCGCCTGTTTTTCCTCTTCTACGCCTAAGTTTTCCACATTTTCAGCGTCTGTTTCCTCTTTATCTGATGCTTCTGCACATTCAGGATCCTTTGTACCTTCTGTATCGCTACCATCTTCAGGTAGGTTCCCGTCAGGCTGATCGCCTAAAGGCTTATCTGAAGAGGCATTTGAGTCTCCGGCACCGGAATCACTTGCAGGACTATTATCATCCTGAGAAACATCTTCATTTTTAGACTTTCTATCCGGTTCGTTCTGATCATCACCTGTATCCTCATCCTCTGCAGGCTCTTCTTCGCTTACTTCTTCTGAAGACTCTTCATCTTCTGCTTTTTCCGCTCTCTGGTCTTCCACCATGCTAAGCAATTCCTCGAGAGATATTTTTCTTGAGCTTACAATCATGCCATCATAGATTTCATCCTTTTTCTCCATCACATGACTTGCAAGAATATCTGAATCATCCTCATCGAAGTTGATCTCAGCACTAAGTATCTCTCCTGAACGATGTTTACATGAAGGTGCATAACCCTGAACCGCAGTAGTTGACTTTGTACATTTCTGTGTATACTGAGTAGTTTCTCTGACATTTAAAAGGTACTGAACATACTCAGGATGTGCTGCGTTTACCCTGTTAAATGTATCCACATCACACATGCATTCATGATTCATGTTGGACATATCGAAGGTTTTCCCGCAATAGTCGCAAACATAGGTCTTATTTTGCATACCTATTTCAAGTTTGGTAAAAGCCATTCTATAGAGCATAGCTACCATCTTCTTGTAATAAAAACATGAACTGTCATGTACATGATAGGTAGGAATTGTAAAGCATCCGCCCTTTGTACTGCAGACTTCACCCTTAACTATATTATTGTTCTTATCTACATGCTCATGTCTTGTATAGGTAAATTCTGCGTTTTTAAGAACAACTCTGGGGAGCTTTTTTATAGCTTCATCTAAATCAGCAAATGTGGCACCCTCTTCTTTGATATCTACTCCTAATGTGGCTAATGTGGATGCCAGCTTATCTTTCTCACTAGCCACTTTATTAAAAGACTGGTCAAGCTTTGAATCAAGCTCTGTGAGCTTATCGAATATGGATGAAATATTAGTGTTCACCGTTCCAACAGATGCATTGATTCCGGAAATACTCTCCTCAGCCTTTTTCTGAGTCTCAAGGACCTGACTTACGCTGCTATCCACATCAGATACACCTTTTTCAATGTCTGAAACTCCTTTTTCCACCTTCTTAACGTTTTTATCAACGTTCTTTTCCACATTCTCAAAGCCTTTATCCACCTTCTTTTCCATATCTCCCATAAGGCTCATGTATGTGTTCTGGGTTCTTAAAAGTTCTTTCTCAAGCTTTCCCAGGTTTTCAGAAGGATTGATATCGCTAAGTCCCTTTTGGATCTTTTCGAGATTGCCAATCACCTGCTTGCTGTTGCCGTCGTTATCCTTCTTATTCTCCTTAAGCTCAGCCACAAGACCTGAAACTGCAATAGATGAATCGTCGCATGACTTTTTGATGTCACCAAGAGCATTATTTATCTGGGTAAAACCAGCCTTATCCTTATCAGAGCCTTTGTTATCGCCCTTTTCCATGCTATCAGACATGTTCTTTACAAGGGTCGCAGCATCCTTTATTTCTGTGTGAATTAATTCAAGCTCCTTATCAAGTCCTGATATTTTCTCAACTACCTTTGTGTTATTTGTGGTATTTTCCTTTGAAGTGCTGTTATTTGTAACCTTGCTCTGCTCGCTCTGCACATTCTGGATCTCACGCATGAGTTCCTGGCTTCCTGTAACAACACTATCAAGTCTTTCAAGATATGAATTTATCTCATTAAGCTGATCATTGGCTTTTTTCTGAACACCAAGAGAATCCTTTCGAACCTCCTTAGCTGCAGCATCCGCACTGATTGCCGGAGTTGTCACATAGACAAATGCGCCGCACAAAATGGTTGCTGTCACTACTCCTGCTGCCATAACAAGGGTGTCATGACGCTTTATCTTATTCAAAAATTCTTTCATCGAGTTACTTTGTTTAAATGGTTTCATAAATACTAAACCGCCTTTCAAAAAATTAATAAAATAATTTGGGATTCTCCCGGATTGATTGTCCGAACATTAGCCGGCTGACTGCCGACAGTTTGAGATACTATCACATGGATTTTTGAGTAGCAATAGGTCATCAAAACCTTTAAGAAAGTCTTAAAAATGGGATTTTTATTTCATGAATTTTGTGAAAAAGCGAAAAAAATGCACGCCAGAAGGCGTGCACCTTTGAGGTCACTTTTATGCTTTTTGATTTATATCATCATACGAAATAACCATATTTCTTCCATGTTTCTTAGCATAGTAGAGGGCTTCATCCGCATGTTTTACGGCTTCGTGGTAATTTCCGCCATCATATCTGCTAACACCAATTGAAACACTTACAGAACAAACTCCGTTGTCACCACTTTCAACTGCTGTTCTTATGTGCTCAGCAATATTAAGTCCAACCCTAGGCTCAGCTCCCACAAGGAGTACAACAAATTCTTCGCCTCCCCATCTGATTACGATATCCGTTGACCTGATGCAGGATTTAATCTTATCTGCAAGAAATACCAGTATTTTATCTCCTGCGTCATGTCCGTAAGTATCATTAACATTTTTAAAATTGTCTATATCAAGCATCAGCACAACCACATCTATGGCATGTCCGATCTTAAGCTGCTCATTTTCAGGTTTTACAATCTCTCCAAGTTTGTTTCTGTTGTAAACCTCTGTTAGAGAGTCCGTGATGGAAGTCTTTTCTATCTGCTTTCTCACAAGATACTGATCCGCGTATGAGCTCTCGAACACATATAGCATAAAACATGCCGCAATAAAGATCGGTAAAGCCAGCGTCAGCATCATATCCATATGCTCATAGTGATTAAACAGATTTGAAACTATGATATTAACCATAACAAAGGCATGAATAGGAATATGTAATTTTAAAGGAATGGCAAGCCCTACGCACAAAAAAGCATAATGCATTATAATAAAGCCTTCCCTTGCAAAATCCTTGTTAGGAAGAAACCAGATAGCCCAGATAGTAGCCCACATGGACCAATGAGCCAAAAGGTAATACAGCGCAGCACCCATTTTATAGTCCTCAACCTTACGGTCGAAAAGGACAATCAAAAGCAAAGGTATTATCACCGAAAGCCTGGGAATAAGGGTTTCAGTGGCAAACCTTCCAAATATCATACAATCGCTTACAAAATAGGTCATCTCCGCAAAGCCTGTAATAATGGCAGCTATTGCACTTACCTTGCGATAATATTTAAATTTTGATTTGTAAAAATCCTCCCGCTCTTCTGCGGGTATCTTATCAGTCATCATATAAAAATTTTATAGCAAAAAACTCCCGATAACAATGTATCGGGAGCCTTTGAATTCTTAAAATTAAATAAAAATAGTATTGGATTTTCGTAAGACTTATCTCTGAATTCTGCCGGAGCCATCTCCACCTGCCAGTTTCTCTACCTCTTCAACACTTACCATATTGAAATCGCCTTCAATTGTATGCTTAAGGGCAGAAGCTGCTACAGCAAACTCTATAGTCTCCTGAGGGCCATATCCATTTACGCCAGCGTAAATAAGACCTGCGCCAAAGGAATCTCCGCCGCCTACTCTGTCAACAATTCTGAGAGCATACTTCTTGGAAAAATGAGCCTCTCCGTTCTCATAAAGCATTGCACTCCAGTTGTTGTCATTTGCAGAGATAGACTCTCTTAAAGTAATCGCAACCTTCTTAAAGCCGAACATGTCTGTAAGCTTCCTTGCAACTTCGATGTAGCCCTCGCGGTTAAGCTTTCCTGTTGTTACATCTGTTGATGAAGCCTTTATTCCAAACACATCACCTGCATCCTCTTCGTTTGCTATGCATACATCCACGTATTTAACAAGCTGCCCCATAACCTTTCCGGCTTTTTCCTTGCTCCAGAGCTTTCCTCTGTAGTTAAGGTCGCAGCTTACAGTAAGGCCCTTTTCCTTAGCCTTCTTAGCTGCTTCAAGAGTGATCTCAGCAAGGCTGTCACTTACAGCAGGAGTTATTCCTGTAAAATGGAACCACTCAGCTCCATCAAAGATCTCATCCCAGTCAAAATCTTCCCCGGAAGCTTCTGCTATGGCAGAATGAGCTCTGTCATAGATGCACTTACTTCCTCTCTGTGATGCGCCCTTTTCATTAAAATATATACCAACACGGTCGCCGCCTCTTGTGATATAAGAGGTATCTACGCCGAATTTCCTAAGGGAATTAACTGCTGCCTGGCCAATCTCGTGCTTAGGAAGCTTTGTGACATATCTTGAATCAAGCCCGAAGTTAGCAAGTGAAACAGATACATTGGCTTCACCGCCTCCAAATGTTGCCTCCAGATGATCAACCTGTACAAATCTAAGATAATTGTCAGGCTGAAGTCTTAGCATAATCTCCCCAAATGTTACTACTCTTTTAGACATACCTATTTCTCCCGTTTATTTTTTGATAAGGTGAACTGCAAATCCACCGATTTCATCTTTAAGATAAGCAAACTTAAGATGTCCTGCGTTGTCATACTGGAATGTTGACTCATCAAACTCTATGCCCTTCCCAGAAAGGTGATAAACCGCTCTGTCGACGCTTCTTGTTCCGATGGCTATGTGGCCCATAGTGCCGCGTCCCATGCTGTTCATAACTTCTATGCCATCTCCTGCAAATGAAGACGCACTTCTGACATCCTTCTTAAATCCGAAAAGTGCACAGAATAAATCTGCTGCCTTATCAGCCTCAGCCTTATCCTTTGAATTGATGCCGATATGCATAAGTGAAAAATCAAGCATGGTATCTACTGCATCTTTTACAAGATCTTTTATCTCATCAAATTTTCCGGCAGCTATCATATCTTTCTTAACCATCCAGCTTCCGCCACAGCAAAATACCTTATCAAAGGAAAGATAGTCATTTAAGTTGTTCTTATTTACTCCGCCTGTAGGCATGAAATGCATTTTTCCATAAGGCGCAGCCATTGCTTTAATCTTGGCAATTCCGCCGTTCTGCTCTGCAGGAAAAAACTTAACCGCATCAAGACCAAGCTCAATAGCCTGCTCAACTTCACCCGGAGTAGCAGTTCCCGGAACAACCGACACTCCGATACTCTGAATATATTCAACATTTCCTCTGTTAAAGCCGGGGCTTACGATAAACTTTGCTCCCGCAGCCTTAGCTCTGTCAGCCTGCTCCTTGTTAAGAACTGTGCCTGCACCTACTATCATCTCAGGGAATTTCTCGGAAATAATTCTGATAGCTTCCTCTGCTGCATCTGTTCTGAAAGTGATCTCGGCTGCAGGAAGTCCCCCTTCTATAAGGGCCCTAGCAAGAGGCTCAGCGTCCTTAGCATCATCAATTGCGATTACAGGGACGATGCCTATTTTATATAACTCTTCACATACCTTATCCATTTTTACTCCTCATTTGACTTACTGCCAGGTCAAAAACTATTAATCCTCAAATTTAGACGGGTCGAGATTTCCGGGATCCTGTCCGATATAAGCAAGTATTCCGCCATCAATGTAAACCACCTGACCATTGATAAAATCAGAAGCAGGAGAAGCAAGAAATACTGCAAGTCCCATAAGATCCTCTGTCTTACCCCAGCGCTGAGCAGGAGTCTTGGATCTGATGAATCTGTCAAAAGGATGCATTGATCCGTCAGGCTGTTTCTCACGAAGAGGTGCAGTCTGAGGTGTAGCTATATAGCCGGGTCCGATTGCATTACACTGAATGTTGTACTGTCCGTATTCGGAGCAGATATTCTTGGTAAGCATCTTAAGTCCGCCCTTAGCTGCTGCATAAGCTGACACTGTCTCTCTTCCAAGCTCACTCATCATGGAGCATGCATTGATGATCTTGCCGCTTCTTCTCTCTATCATTCCGGGAAGTACTGCCTTGGAGCAGATGAAAGGACCTGTAAGATCAACGTCGATCACCTGATTCCACTCATCTACTGTCATCTCAGTCATGGGAATTCTCTTGATAATTCCTGCATTATTTACAAGAATATCGATAGGTCCCTTTGCTGCCTCCGCCTTCTTAACAAACTCTGCTACCTGATCTTCCTTGGTAACATCGCATACTGCACCGAAAGCATCGATTCCGAGCTTTTCATACTCAGCCATTCCCTTATCAACAAGTTCCTGATTGATATCATTAAAAACAATCTTTGCTCCGCTCTTTGCAAATGCGATTGCATAAGCAAGTCCAAGGCCGTAAGAAGCACCTGTAACCCATGCGGTCTTTCCTTCAAGTGAGAATATCTTTAAAAAGCTTGTATCCATATCTTTTCCTTTCCAAAATATGACTCATACAATATTGTATGTCCATATTTCCATTAACTCTTCTCGATAATTGCTATCTTGTTATCACTTTAAGTCCTTCATCTCAACATCATCCATATCATCGAAGTCCTGATTTTCTCCAACCATTCCCCAGATGAATGTATAAGCCTGTGAACCGCAGCCTGAATGTATTGACCAGCTGGGGCTGATTATAGCCTGCTCGTTTCTCATAACTACGTGTCTTGTCTCTGTAGGCTCGCCCATGAAGTGCATAACGATTGCATCCTCAGGCATATCAAAGTAAAGATAAACCTCCATACGTCTGTCATGTGTATGGCAGGGCATTGTATTCCAAACGCTTCCGGGCTTAAGCTCAGTCATACCCATCTCAAGCTGGCAGGTCTCAACCTGACCGGGAAGGATATACTTGTTGATCACTCTGTGGTTTGACTCTTCCATTGAACCCAGCTCTTTTTTATTCTCTTCCTTAATGATGACTACGTCTTCAGAAGGAGTTCCTTCTCTCTTAATGAGTACTGTGGGATATGTCTTATGTGCAGGAGCACTGTTAATATAGAATTTAGCAGGATTCTCCTCACTCTTACTTGCAAAAGAAATATCCTTTGCACCCATTCCGATGTACATACCCATCTTGTAATCTACGTCATAGCTCTTTCCATCGATAGTGATAACTCCGTCACCGCCGATGTTGATAACTCCCATCTCCCTTCTCTGCAGGAAGTACTCTGCTCTAAGTTCATCTCCTGCTGTAAGAATAAGCTCTCCTCTCACAGGCACTGCAGAACCTGTGATGATTCTGTCGATGTGGCTGTACACAAGCTTTATCTCATTGGGCTGGAATAAATCGTCAATAAGAAATTCCTCTCTAAGTCTCTCAGTATCATAATATTTGGCATCTCTTGGTGATGCTGCTGTTCTAAGCTCCATTTTGTAATCCTCCAATACATTGTGTTTTTTGCATAAAAAGTGGTATAGGCGAAAAATCTTTTACACCTATACCATCATAAATGATAGATATTTACAAATCTTGGTCTTTCTAGATAGAAATATGGAAAATAATGAACTATCAGTCCATCAGGAAATCCATAACGTCATGAAGCTTAACTGCCACCATTTCTTTGTTGTCGGAGCCTCCAGCCAAAAGCCCCACGTAGCGCCCCTTCATATCAAAAACTCCGGCACCGGACATGCCATGCTGCGCATTACATTTTACATAGATCATATTGTAACCAAAGTCTGTTACAAGCACGTCTTTCTTTAATACTGTTCCGTAGACGAAGCTTTCTGCTATATCCGTTCCGCTTCCATGAATGTGGTACTTCTGATTTATATCGGGATCTACGACACTTCCTGATTCCATTGAAAAAACAACTGAATCATTTTCTGATATATCTTTATCCGCATCATCAAAAAAGGTCACTTCCCTTAAGTTTATAAGGTCATAGGGCTCTATATCCGTGGTCGCCACCTTAACAACCGCCAGATCTCTGTCATCGCTTTTTCCAACATATTCAGGAACCGCTACTACACCGTTATAGAAAACAACATAACTATTCTCATCCGCTCCGGCGTTTTCCATATCCTTAACCACATGGGCTGCTGTCAGTATATAGATATAATCCTCTGTAATCGAAGTGATACTTCCGCTTCCAACTTCTCTTCCAATCTGAATCTGCACGCAGGTAGGTCTTATAAGGAGAGCTGCTTGTCTAAGGTGCTCCTCAGAAAATTCGTTGCCAGATACTTCGCCGCTACTTAGAGCACCTGCCTTAAAATCCATGCAATAAAACATACCCTCTGCTATCTCTTCTGCAGATGGTCCGCCTGCTTTTACATTTATAGTTAATATGGGAATAAAAAATAAGAATAAAAATATATTGGAAAATATGAGAACTATGAATTGTTTCATGCCAATTTTCATATTTCTGCACCAAAGCTTTAGATTTTTTAAGTATGAGCAGGCCTGTAAGCCGGGTTATGTCGTGAATGATCATCTATCTAGGACTGCTGTTACCAACAGCCTCAAGCGACCTACCTGAAAACGGACCGGGCCGGCCCATAGTTTTCTTTTTGGTCTTGCTTCGGATAGGGTTTACATGGCTACAAATGTTACCATTTGCACGGTGGTCTCTTACACACACCTTTTCACCCTTACCTCTAAAAGAGGCGGTTCTTCTCTGTTGCACTTTCCCGGGAGTCACCTCCGCCGGACGTTATCCGGTATCCTGCCCTCTGAAGCCCGGACTTTCCTCACCCGCGCCCTTTCGGGACTAGCGGCCGCGATCATTTGTCCTGCTCATACATTTAAATCTTATTTTCACGAAACCGCATCAACTGCGGATTTTAGTGATTTCAAAATTTTACTCAAGAAACAACTTTAATCAATGAATGGTTCCTTGTCAAGTCCTCATACATTAAAGCAGCTTCCACCAACGAATTCTCTTGTGATGGAATTCTTAGGAAGAGACTGTGAGTCAACTGCCACAAAATAATCAAGGAACTTAAGTAATCTCTTTGCCTCGAAAAATTCCGGATCCTCCGGCTTTATAGCAAAAAGAAGTGGTTCCGCATACTGCTTTAAAACTGCAAGCTCGTAAATCTGAGCTGAGTTAAACATCTCATCAGCGCTTTCC
This sequence comes from Butyrivibrio sp., assembly GCA_024690485.1. GTDB lineage: Bacteria > Bacillota > Clostridia > Lachnospirales > Lachnospiraceae > Butyrivibrio. The sequence continues at coordinate 46,774 of JAILPB010000001.1, forward strand.
TGGAAGGGGAAAATGTTCTGCTCTTCACCGCGCCTTACAGAATCCCACATGGCAATTGTATGCTTTGCGGTAGCTCCTCTTGTTCTAGCATCTCTTACAATCCTTCGGATAAGGCGTCCGTCAGTTGTAGGAATTCTGTTGTGGGCATCTACGCTGAGAGTTGTGAGTGCGCTAATGTAAATTTTGAACTTAGACTCTGAAGGAAGAGCGTAGCTCATCTTCTCATTAAGTCCGTGGATACCTTCAATAACAAGAACATCCCCGGGATTAAGCTTCATGTAATCTCCGTTCATCTCGCGCTTACCGGTAACGAAATTAAAGGTAGGAAGTTCAACCTCTTCACCGTTAAGAAGCGCCACCATGTCCTTATTAAACTGCTCCACATCAAGAGCTTCAAGGCACTCAAAATTATAGCTGCCATCCTCATTAAGAGGAGTCTTTTCTCTGTTTACAAAATAGTTGTCGAGACTTATGGGATGAGGATTAAGTCCGTAGGTCCTCATCTGAATGGAAAGTCTGTTGGCAAAGGAAGTTTTTCCTGATGAGCTTGGACCTGCGATCATGACAAATCTTACGTGCTTACTTTCATAAATCTTCTGAGCTATCTCACCGATACGTCTCTCCTGAAGAGCCTCCTGCACCAGCATGAGATTATCAAAATCACCTCTGCAAACTGCATCGTTGAGATCACCTACTGTCTCAACTCCCATCATCTCTCCCCAGTTTGTGGATCTTACAAGCTCAGTGAAAAGCTTCTCTCTGGGCTCACTTTCTGTGATCTCATCGGGGTGCTTTCTTGATGGCAGATTAAGCAAAAGTCCCTCGTGATGTTTTTCGACCTTAAACCACTTGATATATGAAGTGTTAGGAAGCATGTAGCCATAGAAATAATCAGAGAAATCGTCCAGCTTATAGACGTTTACCTCTGAGCTTCTGCGATAGCGGAGGAGTCGTACCTTATCCTCCATGCCTTCTTTCCCAAAGATATCCACGGCATCAGCAAGAGGAAATCCCTTTTTAGTAATAGGAATCATCTCCTGTACCATCTCTTCCATTCTCTTCTGAACCTGTTCAGCGAAAACTTCGGATACCTTAAAATCAGCTTTTACTCTGCAGTAAAAGGCATTACCGACCTTATAATCAATTATAGTCTGAGCGGGAGTCCTGCCGGCCACATCTCTTACAGCTTTAATAAGCATCATAAGAGCAGTTCTTGTGTAGGTATTATTACCTATCTCGTCTGCAGTGGTTATGAATGACAGATTCTCATCCCTGTCCACCTTCTTCATGAGCTCGCGAATACGGCTGCCGTAGATTACGGCAACAATCTGATTCTTATACTGAGGCTGATACTCATGAGCAATCTCCTCAAAAGTTGTTCCTCTTGGGTACTCTTTTTCCTGTCCGTTTATGATAAGCTTTGGCATACAATTACCTCCTTAGCGGGTTATTTACAACAAGTTCAAGGCAGTTGTTATATCGTTCTTTTTTATTATAATATCACGCTCCCTGTCAGGATGCGTATTTTCAGATAATTTTAATAAAATCGACTCAGCAATCTCAAGCTCATGCTCAAGATATTTTTTCAGGTCTGAATTCTTTTCCAAAATAAGGCAGGGTCCGAATTTATCGCAGATTCTAAAGGCATCTTCCCTTGACACATCACTGCTCTTCATGATTATATCTATGGCTTTTTCATAGGAAGCAGGAAGCATATTACCTTCTGAAACCTCTGTAAGAATAGCCACATAGTACTTACCCTCTTCGAATATCTCCTTCTCTTCTGTTATGAGAAATCCGGCATCTCTAAGATACTCTCTAAATGCCCTAAGGTCAGACTGGGGCTGAAGTATCATGTGCTTAAGTCCAAGCCCCCTCGGATCGCCCTTCTCAAGAATCCTTTTCATCAAAAGGCCGCCCATACCGGCGCAGATAAGAGTATCCGCTTCTCCGGCAGATAACTTCTCCATGCCATCTGAGAGCCTGGTCTCAATCCTATCCTCATAGCCATATTCTGCTATATGTTCCTTTGCCCTGGACAGAGGGCCTTCCCCAACGTCCATTGCAACTACATGCTGAGCTTTTTCTGAATTAATAAGATAAATCGGAACGAATCCATGATCCGTCCCGACGTCGCAAACGCGTGCTCCCTGGCTTACCAGGGAAGCAACTGCGCTTAATCTTTTGGATAACTGTATATTCTTCATATATTAGTCCAAATAATCCTTTAACTTTCTGCTGCGGCTGGGATGACGAAGTTTTCTTAAAGCCTTTGCCTCGATCTGTCTGATACGCTCACGGGTAACGTTGAACTCCTTACCAACTTCTTCAAGGGTTCTTGCTCTTCCGTCATCAAGACCGAAACGAAGTCTAAGTACCTTCTGCTCACGCTCTGTAAGAGTTCCGAGAACCTCAACAAGCTGCTCCTTAAGAAGTGTGAATGCAGCTGCATCAGCAGGTACAGGTACATTGTCATCCTGAATGAAATCACCAAGATGTGAATCTTCCTCTTCACCGATAGGTGTCTCAAGGGATACGGGCTCCTGAGAAATCTTGAGGATCTCTCTTACTCTCTCTACAGGGATTCCCATTTCCTTTGCAATCTCCTCGGGAGTGGGTTCACGGCCAAGCTCCTGCAATAACTGTCTGCTGATACGGATGAGCTTGTTAATAGTCTCAACCATATGTACAGGAATACGAATTGTTCTTGCCTGGTCAGCAATAGCTCTTGTAATAGCCTGACGAATCCACCATGTTGCATATGTGGAGAACTTGAATCCCTTACGGAAATCAAACTTCTCAACGGCCTTAATAAGACCAAGGTTACCTTCCTGAATAAGGTCAAGGAAAAGCATTCCTCTTCCTACATATCTCTTTGCAATACTTACAACAAGACGAAGGTTTGCTTCAGCAAGTCTCTTCTTTGCTTCATTTCCCATGTAAGCAAGGCTTGCGAGCTTCTTATCATCGCAGTCCTTGATTCTCTCGTATGCTTCTTCCTCTTCTTCCTTGATCTCGATGTTTTCTCTGTCATCGCTTGCAAGGATACGCTCTGCCAGCATACCGTCTTCCATCTGCTGAGCAAGCTCGATTTCCTGATCTGCTGTAAGAAGCGGTACCTTACCGATCTCCTTAAGGTACATACGAACAGGATCCTCAATGCTGATTCCATCCGGAACAGAGAGGTCGATGTTCTCCATATCCACATCGTCTTCATCGCTTAATACCACATCGTCATCATCCGGAATCTCAACGTCTGTATCTTCCATTCTAAGAACGTCGATACCTGCTGACTCAAGGTGCTCAAGAACCTTATCAAGGCTCTCCTCATCGAGATTAAGCTCTCTTAAGTAATCGCTGATCTCGTTGTAATCAAGAGTGTTCTGCTTCTTCTTACCAAGGGCAAGGAGCTCCTTGATCTTGGTAGCAAACTTCTCTCTCATCTCATCATCAAGAACCATTCCGTTCTCGTTTGTATTTTCTGCTTCAGCCTCAGCCTTTTTGCGACCGGCTCTCTTTGCAGGCTCCTTAGCAGGCTTTTCTGCCTTTGCAGCCTTCTTCTCAGGCTTTTCAGCCGCTGCCTTAGTAGCCTTCTTTGTCTCTGTCTTAGGCTCTGCTGCTTTGGTCTCAGCCTTCTTTGCTGTTGTCTTCTTCTCTGTTTCCTTTGCAGCTGTCTTGGTTGCTGTCTTCTTTGTCTCAGTCTTCTCTGCCTTCTCTGCAGTCTTCTTGGCTGCTGTCTTTGCAGGTGCCTTCTCTGCTGCCTTAGTTTCAGCCTTCTTAGCTGTTGTCTTCTTCTCTGTTTCCTTTGCAGCTGTCTTGGTTGTTGTCTTCTTATCAGAAGCCTT
>JAILPB010000006.1 GCA_024690485.1 Butyrivibrio sp.
GAGATCTCTTTTCATCCATCACGAAAGAACATGGCTTTTTGTGGCTGGTAAAGATTCCCAGTACATCGTATTTCCCCTGATGATTGGGATAGAGCATGTATCCGCCATCTTCCGGTAGATTCTCCTGTCCGAAGCTTAAAGTCTCATATCCTGATGACCTATTCATCTTGGTTATCATCTCGTTGGCAAGGGCATATCTCTCTTCATCTGTATGCCCGTCTACATTAAGAAGCCAAATGCGGGCTTTCGCGACATAATATATTATTCTGTGAATATTTATCAGTATTGTGTGGTAAAAATTGCGCATTAAGTCTTCCTTGATCTGTATTTATATTTTATAAAATTAAATTGTGATTATGTAACAAGGAGGAATTTTATCACAATTATCATAATTTTTCCATAAGGGACTTAAAGCCATATTTTTCAAACTGCTCCTTGGCTTTATCCACATTGATATTTACCTTAAAATCGTCTAACTGCTTCTGGAAGTCATAATCTCTTCTGATCATAGCAAGGTCTTTTGATAAAAATGCAAGATCTCTGTACTCAATAAGAGCCTTCATAGGGCTTCTTGATATTCCAAGACTCTCTTTCCAAAATGCCCCCAGCTCTTTTTGCTTTTTGGCATCGCCCTCGCAGGAATCAATTGCCTCATATATTCCCTCAACGGTGCCATATTCTGCAAGAAGCGGCATAGCAGCGCTGCTAACCCCCTTAACTCCTGGGATATTATCACTGCTATCACCCTGTATACCCTTAAGGTCTGGGATCTGACAAGGCTTCACGCCGTACTCAGAAAGACACAGTGGTGGTGTAACTTCAAAAGCCTTATCCGGAATCTTCACCATCTTGCTGTTCCAGCCATACTCCGCGCTGTATTTAGCCTGAAGTTCATCCGCTGTCTCCTGCTTAGTCTGAATGAGCCATACCCTTGTATAGTCACTTACAAGCTGAAGATAGTCGTGATCCTTGGTGATTATGTAGGATGGAATCTCTTTTTCAAACTTCGAAACAACGCTTCCAACAATGTCATCGGCCTCGTACTTCATGTCGTACATGACCTGGAAGCCCATATCTTCAAGGAGTTTTTCCATGTTTTCAAACTGCTCTTTTAATGGCTCAGGAGTTTCTCCGCGGTTGCCCTTATAATCAGCGTATTTTTCCCTTCTGAAGGTATCCCTTGTCATATCAAAGGCAAACATCATATGGGTAGGCTTCTGCTCATCAATGATCTTCAGAATTGTACGCATCATGCCGTACATGGCATTGGTGTACTGCCCTGCATCATTGTGCATTATCTGAGAAAAGAGCTTTTCTTTTTTCTCAGGGTCTTTTTCAAACAGGAGAGCCTTCGGGAGGTTACCGTAGTAGTTGGTAACCAACATCGAGCTTCCATCTATCAGGATGAACTTATTCTGTGACATTTATAACATTCCTTATTTTTGATTTGTATAAATCCGTATTACTTATATGTTAGTACATTCTACATGATTATATCAGCTGTTTTCCTACTTTACAGACTTATATTTAAGCATCTTATATCCCCAGAATATGAATGCCGCAAGGGATGCAAGTTCAGCAAGTCTCCAGTGCCATGGCTCTGTGAACTTGATTATGATAGTTCCACTAAATCCAGCAGGAATGTCAACTGCAAGCTTATAGCTCTCTGCCCTGTAGGTATTAAGCTTTTGGCCATTGCCCTTAGCTGTATAGTATCTGTATCCCCACAAAGGCGCTTCAACTGTAACTGTTTCACCTGTTGGGTTATCTACCTGAGCTGTGATCTTAAGACCATTTCTTGAAATAAGAGATGCTGTTGCCTGAGTATTTTCATCTCTAATCACCATATCTGTCTCTCTGGAAGGAAGCGTATCATCTCTGCCTAGGAGAATAAACTCTGCATCAGATGTCTCAATGAGAAGAGTCTTGTCAAACATGGTGATCTCATTAGCTTCAAGTGAAGTTTCCTTATAAAGCTCGCCACCATGATAAATGCAGGTCATAAGGATTATTGCACCTGTGATCAGCGCTACGCTCTTTCCGGCTTCCTCTTTTGTGATCTCTTTTAAACTTGCCGCAAGAATAAAGATTGTTATTGCAGCCACTATATCAAGGATATGCCATGGATACTGGATATCCGCAAAGTGCTCGAAAACACCTGGAAGTCTGTCCTTGAAGATAAAGTAAAACTTGTTGTTAAGGCACATATAGAAAAGAAATGCATTAAACAGTACGACTCTTACATATACAGATGTCTTTTCCTTAAACTTTCCGGAAATAGCTATGGCGATTCCAAGGGCCATTATTGCAATAAATCCGTAGCCTATTCCTGCCCATCCGCCTGAGTCCTTTGACTTATCGGCAACCTCAGTAAAAATGGTCACCATCTCATGACCACGCTCCCAGAGAATGTCAGAGTAGTCATTTCCTCTCATTTCCCCCAAGTAATCAAGAAGAGGAACTATGAAAAACACACTCGCAAGGAGCGTAATTCCACAAGCCTTGAAAAGGTCTAAAAGAATCGTTTTCTTAATAGTCTTTTCTGCCATAAGAAGACAGCAAAAAGGAATTGCAAAAGTCAATAGGAAAGTCGTAACTACATGATTTGCAAGTACAAGAGCAATTCCAAATGCAAGTGTGATATAGCCATATTTCTTTTCCCTTGTGTAAATATCATAAAGTCCCAACACAACGAGAGGAAGGAAGGTGTAAGCGCCGTATTCTCCAACTGTTGCGCCTGTGTAAACTGCCTGGAGTCTGAATCCGTTGAGGGTAAAGAAT
>JAILPB010000016.1 GCA_024690485.1 Butyrivibrio sp.
CACATTTTTAGAGGCCTTCTCATGCAGGCATTCGGCAGCTGGACAAAGATTGCAATTGTTGCAATTATTCTCCAGGCTGTCCCTTTTGCCATAATCCATCCATATAATATCACCGGAAGGATATCTGTATTATTGTCAGGAATTTTGATGGGTGTCATGGCGTGTATCAGCGGAGGACTTGAGGCATCAAGTGCTTATCATATTTTTAATAATGTGACCTTATATATCATAAGCGGTTTTGGAGTGAAGACCGTTTCAACTAATCTTGGTATACCGGAACTCATATTTGATTGTGCTGTTCAGATGGTATTTATTCTATTGATCTTTCTGCTAGGCAAAAAAGTTTTCAAAAGAAATAATGGAACTTGAGACAGCCGTGCTGAGCTTTTGCTGCTGAATAGGAGACTATGAAAATGGAGAATACAGAGGTTAAAAAAGAAAAAATATCTTATAAGGAAAGACGCAGGCTTTGGAAGGAAGCAAAGAAGGCAAGGCGCAATGAACAAAAAGAATTCTACCGCTTTGCCCCATGGTATAAGAAAATATGGGAGCTTTACTTAAAAGCACCTGCAAGAGCCATAGCCATTATTGCCATTCTGGCAGTTCTTCTATTTGTAAATCGGCAAGCTATTTATAACTTGTTCATGGATACTATGGTTAGCTATTATCTGGCTACTTATACGCGCAAAACACCAACAGATGAAGATCTTATACTGATGCATCAGGAATCTCCTATCGACGAAGAGGGGGCAGTGGCAATCGATTCCCTTCCACGCTATGGAGAGGATGAAACCTGGACAATCTGCATCTACGTAGTGGGAGCAGATCTTGAGGATGCAAATGAAGACAGGCTATCTTCAATAACTGCTTTTAAGGCTGATCAGTTCAAAGAGGAATATAGCAAAAATAATCAGAAGAAAAATTTATCATACATTACAAGATTTGAGGACGAACTAAAGGACAATTCTCTTGAGCTTCCGGCATTTTTTTATGAGCCTGCAATCCCCAAGATGGCTACACTAGAGGATGGATGGCGACCTAAGCTTGGAGGAGCTGCCACAAAAGATTTGCAGGAAATGCTTTCAGGCATATGGTCAGATAAGATAAAAATTGTAGTCCCGACAGGCGGCGCCAGGAAATGGGATAATCAGAGAGTTAATCCAAATCGTACTCAAAGATTCCTTTGTGAAGATGGTAGATTTAAGGAAATAAGTAATACTGCAATTCAAAAAGCCGGCGATTCGGATACTTTGGCGGATTTTATCCGATTTTGCAGGGATAAGTATCCTTCTGATCACAGGATGCTGATAATGTGGGACCATGGCGCAGGACCCTTTGGATACGGATTGGATTCCGTATATGGTAACATGATGAGTCTTAGCGATATTCGGAATGCACTATCTAAGGTCTATTCACCAAATATAAATGATGCTCCTTTTGATATCATTGGCTTTGATGCCTGTCTTATGTCTACTTTGGAAGTGACTCACGCACTTTATGGATTTGCGGATTACTATTGCCTTAGTGAAGAGACAGAACCCGGAGATGGATGGGATTATACTCCATGGCTGACAGCCATGACAGAGGATCCCACAATGAATGCTGCGATGATTGCCCGGAATATAGCTGATTCCTACACCGATTTCTATATGATGGACGCAATTCAAACAACGCAGAACAGATCCAGCGTTACTTTTTCTGCAATTAATGCAAAAGGAGCTGAAAAGCTCTATGAGGCCTATGGAAGTCTGGTTAAGTCACTGCTTAGGGATGCTGTTGAGGATATAAGTTTTTTGGCTCTGGCAAGCCGATGTGCCAACGCATCTACAAGGTATGGCGGAAGTAGTCATGATGTTATAAACACTGTTGATGTAGGTAATTTTGCGGCACTGCTTCGAGAATATTATCCGGATGAATGTGACAATATAGCAAGACTTATGAAAGAAGCAGTGTTGTATCACAGAGAAAATGGATGCCTTGCGGATTCAACAGGCATAGCAGTTTATTTTCCTGCGGAGGTAAACAATTTATCTGGACTTATATATTTCCTTAAGTATGAATACGAGGTTTGTGAAGATGATGCTGTAAAAGCTTTTTATTACTACAAGCAGGCAGGATGCCTTACTGAAGAGATGAAGGAGTATATATCAACTCTGACAGATCAGATTCCGAGAAATCTTGATATTGAACTGTTTAGGCAATTTACTATGGAGGAGCCTGTTGTTGGAGATAATGGCTTTTCCATCACGATGCCTAAGGATCTTCAAAGCATGATCGTTAAGAGCCAGCTTGGAATTAACGGGATAGATTTTAAGAAAAATAAAATGATTGAGTATGGATGTGATGATGTTTTAAAGACTACGGACGATGGGCAGCTTATAAGTGAATTTGACGGAAAATGGATTCATTTAAATGGACAACCTCTTTACCTGGAAGTGATTTCTTCAACGGATCTTGCCATTGAATATAGGGCGCTTATCAGCTACAACGGCGCAGAGGCATATCTTTTGATTGATTATGATAAAAAAACGGGTGAATTAAGTATTGTTGGAGTGAGGCTTAAAGATGATTACACTGAGGTTATGTCAGCAAGCAGATCTATGATACAGTTGCAGCCCGGTGCAATGATAACTCCTGCATACATTGTTACTGATATGAGCACCGGACAGGTTTATACAGAAACCGGTAAAACAATAGCCTATTCAAAAAAGACAAAGCTTACAAGAGAATCCTTTAAAGATGGTAAATATCTTATGGCCGCTGTTATCACAGATCAGCGAGGAGATAACTATTATTCCCCTGTTATAGGTGCTGAATCTTATAAGGGCGCCATGAAGAACTGGACTTTGGAATCTGATTATTTAGCAAGGGATTACCATTAGTTCGAGAAAGGAGCATCTATGGATAAAGAAAAGCAGATTAAAATCCATCCATCCACGATGGTTCTTGTTGTGATTGCATTTGTGGCTGGAGTGGTCATTCTTGATGTTGCATATCAATCTGCCTGGAGAAGTCATGAGAAGGTCATCGAGGCTTTAGCTTCCACGGATGTTTTTACATCTTTTGATAGCACAACCTTTGAGGGAACATCTTTTAGTAAGAGCAACCTAAAAACTTCAAAGATTACAGCTATCAATGTCTGGGAGACAACTTGCCCTGCCTGTCTTGGCGAAATGGGAGCACTTGAAGAACTATCAAGGTCCTATCCCAGGGAAGATTTTCAGCTCATTGGCATATGCGCCGATGTATTTGAAAGGGGCGGAAGCGAAATAAACCAGCAGCAGATTGAAAAAGGTAAGGAACTGATGGAAAACGCAAAAGTAACGTTTCCAAATGTTATTCCAACTCCCGAAATGTATGCTTTTTTCCGCACGACAATAGCAGGATTCCCAACAACATATTTTGTAGACAGTGAGGGAAATATTTTAAGAGCCATTGCCGGTGCCAGAAAACTTGACGATTGGAAAAAAGTAGTTGAAGAAGTAATGGAGGGACAGTGATATTAGTGCCACTGAAAATAGAATAAGACTAATAAGATGGATAGTATTCATAATTTCCCTGGTTATGATGGGAATCGGCATCGCCAGAGGAGAAGCGCTGGTTGTTCTTATCGTGATCGCACTTATGTCTATAAAGGTTTACAGACCTTTTTGTAAGTATCTTTGTCCTTTGGGAGCTATTTACGGACTTTTTAACCCAATCTCAAGTTATAGACTAGTTGCTGTAGCATTTGGAATACTGATGATATTACCTTAATAACTTTTTGCTATCGGCGAGCAAAATGTCTTGACTATACCGGAATATCTTGGTAAAAATATAAAGGTAAAGGCGATGACCGGAACAAGTAGTTTAGAGAACCGACCACAGAGAGCTGCCGTTTGGTGAGAGGCGCGGAAGAGGACTTTAAATGAATACCTCCGCAAGCTGCATGGAAGAATGGATTTGTCTTAGTAAGCCATGACGTGATCCGCACGTAAAAGGGGAAGAGTATAAAGGGACTGCAGTTTAAGAAGGTTAGTTTTTCGGAGATATATTATCAGGCAGGAACGGAGTACTTACTGAGGCACATGATGCGAGTCATGTGTGAATGAAGGTGGTAACACGGTATATGATCCGTCCTTCGTAACTATATTTAGTTGCGAAGGACTTTTTTTGGCTTAGACACTTAGCGAGGTGTTTTCGAGCTTAGTGGATAAGCTAGTTCTGGCGAGCGAAAGCGAGAGCAGAACTTCATTTTTCTTCGCAAGAAAATTATCGGAGGTGCATTATGCAGATTTATGAGGAACTTCAGAGAAGAGGTCTCGTTGCTCAGGTTACAGATGAAGAGCACATAAGAGATCTTGTAAACAACGGAAAGGCAACTTTCTACATCGGCTTTGACTGTACAGCTGATTCGCTTACAGCAGGTCATTTCATGGCTCTTACGCTTATGAAGAGACTTCAGATGGCTGGTAACAAGCCTATCGCTCTTATCGGTGGCGGTACAACCATGATCGGTGATCCTTCAGGCAGAACCGACATGAGAAAGATGCTTACAAGAGAGGACATCGATCACAATGCTGAGTGCTTCAAGCGCCAGATGGAGAAGTTCATCGAGTTTGGTGAAGACAAGGCTATGATGGTTAATAACGCTGACTGGCTTATGAACCTTAACTACATCGAGCTTCTCAGAGAGGTTGGTGCTTGCTTCTCAGTAAATAACATGCTTAGAGCTGAGTGCTACAAGCAGAGAATGGAAAAGGGACTTAGCTTCCTTGAGTTTAACTACATGATCATGCAGTCCTACGACTTCTATTACATGTTCCAGAAGTACAACTGTAACTTAGAGTTTGGCGGCGACGATCAGTGGAGTAACATGCTTGGCGGTACAGAGCTTATCCGCAGAAAGCTTGGCGAGGATGCTCATGCTATGACAATTACACTTCTTACTGATTCACAGGGCAAGAAGATGGGTAAGACAGCCGGCAACGCTGTATGGCTTGATCCTAAGAAGACATCTCCTTATGACTTTTACCAGTACTGGAGAAACGTTGGAGATGCTGACGTTGATAAGTGCCTTAAGATGCTTACTTTTATTCCGATTGAAGAGATCGAAGAGATGGAGAAGTGGGACGACAGTCGCATCAACGAGAAGAAGGAAATCCTTGCATTCGAGCTTACAGAGCTTGTACATGGTAAGGAAGAAGCACAAAAGGCTCAGGACGCAGCAAAGGCTCTCTTTGCAGGCGGCGGAGACCTCACAAACGTTCCTGCAGTTTCTCTTAAGGAAGAGGACTTTAGAGACGGCGTTGTAGATATCCTTCAGGTTCTTGTAAGCGCTGGTCTTTGCCCCACAAGAAGTGAAGCAAGACGTGCTGTACAGCAGGGCGGCGTAACATTCGCTGATGAGAAGGTTACAGACTTTAAGACAACTTATACCAAGGACACCTTTGAAGGTGAAGGCGTAATGGTTAAGCGCGGTAAGAAAG
>JAILPB010000024.1 GCA_024690485.1 Butyrivibrio sp.
TTGAGATATGACAGAAGGCGACCGCGACAGCTCTTGGGAGCAGTATGAAAACTGCGTCCGGAGAGGACAAGGTTTTTCTGCGATGAGATAATAAGTATGTTTTTTAGGAGCTTTTCCTTCCAGGGAGAGCTCTTTTTGCTATAAGCAAGAAGATTTTTTATATTGCAAAAGAGAATACGGCAGTCCTCATTTGCTATGACATCCACCAGAAGCACTTCATTAAGAAGAGCGTAGGTCTCAGCAAAATACTGGTTTTTACCTACATGGCTTAACACGGTACGGTTGCCCCATATGTCGTTGCTTTCGATAGTGACACTACCTGAAAGGACCATGCCTATTTTGGAAGTCTGTTCTCCGGCGTGTAGTATCACATCGTCTTTTTGATAATTCTTTTCTTTGGCATCAAGTGCATCGAGGCACGAAGATAGCTCTTTTGCAGTCATTCCAAGGAATAGTCTGCTTTTTTCCATACCTTCAAGATTCATAAAGATTTCTCCTAAAATGTGGTTTAAACAACGTACATGTTACGAATAGTATATTAAAATTGCATCATCAGAACAAGGGAAAATCTGAGAATAGAGAGGTTTGATGATGATTAGAAAGATAATAAAGATCGATGAAGAAAAGTGCAACGGATGCGGTATCTGTGCGAACGCATGCCATGAAGGTGCTATTGATATTGTGAATGGAAAAGCAAAGCTTGTAAGAGAGAACTTCTGTGATGGATTTGGAGACTGTCTGCCAGGCTGCCCTATGGGTGCAATCTCTTTTGAAGAGAGGGAAGCTCCTGCATATGATGAAGCAGCAGTAAAGGCAGCACAGGAAAAGAATGGATTGGGAAAAGACATGCATCAGTGCGAGAATAGAATCATGGTAGAAATGGAACAGCATGCTGCCGGACATGGATGCCCGGGATCAAGATTCATGGAGCTTCAGAGCGCCTCTCAGGGCAATGATGATTTTGGACAGGATATGATTTCAAGGATGAGCTCGCACCCTTCAAGACTCATGCAGTGGCCATGCCAGATAAAGCTCCTTCCGACACAGGCAGGTTTTTATAATGGAGCTAAACTCCTCATTGCAGCTGATTGTACAGCATATGCCTATGCAAATATGCATGAGGAATTTATGAAGGGCAAGGTTACAATGATCGGATGTCCTAAGCTTGATGAGGGCGACTACACAGAAAAGCTGACGGAGATCATAGCCAATAACGATATCGCCGGAGTGACCATAGTAAGAATGGAGGTTCCTTGCTGCGGAGGACTCCAGAGAGCTGCTGAGAATGCAATAAAAAACAGCGGTAAGTTCATTCCATGGCAGGTTGTGACAATCTCACGAAACGGAGAAGTGCTTGATTGATTTTTCTGCAAAATTATAACTTTTAGGACTATGATGCGCATCCATAAATAATACCTGAGGTTCTTTGTAATTTATCAGGAAAAGTATACTGGGAAGGAAATTAAATTGTTCGGAAGGAAGTCAACGCAAATTGACGTCCTTCCGAATACTATTTAAACTGTAAGAAAAGATATATGCAAAGGGTGAAGAATAAGAGATGCGATATATAGACTCGTTTAAGTTTCCTGGTGTGGAAAAGGGAGAACGTGCTATGCATCTTTTTTCCTAAAAAAAAGTGAAGTGGAGGATCGTGATTTAGAAATATGTGGAAGATCAAGCATATATTCGATGGGGATTATGGCTGCGAAGAGTTGCAGCCAGGACAGAAGCCAAAGGTAACAGTTACCCTTGTGGATGATGCCGGTAACGAGAAATATGTGTCAGTAGAAGATGACTGGCTTACAGAGAAGGGGCTGGATGTAGGCTCAGAGTGGCCTGCAGAGCTGTGAGATAGAAGATGCGAAAAGATAAGCAGTGAGAGTACATGGTATAATGTGTTGTTTTTTCTTTTGCATAAATGAAGAAACATAATATGGAGGAGGCATATGAAGTATTTGGGGATGCCTGCAGGAATGTGGGTGCTTTATAAGAAATCTTTTACAAATGCAATGGTTACTGAGCTTGGGTATTCTAAGTCGCAATCCGCAGAAATAATGAGAAATGCGAAGCCTAAGTATATAGAGATCATAGATAAGCTGCCAGAGTTTGAAAAGGCAGATCAGTTTAAAATGAACATTGTGAACTGCGCTCTTTTTGCGGCAGTCCTTTTAAATATCGATAAAAAGCCATCCATGGAAGCATTAACTAAGTTCTATGCGGCGGGCATCATGAACCTGCCTACCAAATGGTTTTGCAGGACAAGAGGCAAGAGGAAATTCTCAGATGCTGATGTACAGGGGCTTAAGAATACTGCTGCGCTAAGGGCAGCTGATAGAAATCCTTACTCCTGGAACATGGATTTTTTGGCATACGAAGATGGAAGCGGATATGAAGCCCGTTT
>JAILPB010000060.1 GCA_024690485.1 Butyrivibrio sp.
TCTTGGTTTTAAGGGTTCAAGGAAATCTACTCCATATGCTGCACAGATGGCTGCAGAAACAGCAACAAAGGCTGCACTTATTCATGGCCTTAAGACAGTTGATGTTTTTGTAAAGGGACCGGGTTCAGGAAGAGAAGCTGCTATCAGAGCTCTTGCTGCAAGTGGTCTTACCGTTACCAGTATTACGGATGTAACACCTGTACCTCATAACGGATGCCGCCCGCCCAAGCGTCGTAGAGTATAATTTGTTTGGAATATTATTATTCCGGGCACCTATGATACTATAAATTTATTCAACTCGTTGGATGAAGGCGCAAAAGCACTGTAAACAACATCAGGAGTTTTCCTGAAAAAGAAAGGAGCCGATAATGGCAGTAAACAGAGTTCCAGTATTAAAGAGATGCAGATCACTTGATTTAGATCCCACATTTCTTGGATATGATAAGAAATCAAAGAGAACAAACAGCAGAGCAAATAAGAAGATGAGTGAGTACGGACTTCAGCTTCGTGAGAAGCAGAAGGCTAAGTTCATCTATGGTGTACTTGAGAAGCCTTTCCGTAACTACTATGACAAGGCTGATCGTCAGAAGGGACAGACAGGTGAAAACCTTATGGTTCTTCTTGAGCGCAGACTTGATAACGTTGTATTCAGAATGGGCTTTGCTAGAACAAGAAGAGAAGCTAGACAGGTTGTTCTTCATAAATTCATCACAGTAAATGGTAAGGTTGTAAACATTCCTTCATACCTTATTAAGGCTGGAGATGTTGTTGAGGTTAAAGAGTCAGTTAAGACTATTCAGAGATTCAAAGATATTTCCGAGATCACAGCAGGCAGACTTGTTCCTGAGTGGCTTGATGTAAACAAGGACAATCTTAATGGATCAGTAAAAGAAATCCCTTCAAGAGATGTAATCGACGTTCCCGTTGACGAAATGTTGATTGTCGAGTTGTATTCTAAGTAATATTAAAATTGTTTTACAATTTTTTTATCGTGGATACTTTAAAAAACCAATAAGGAGGGTATATCAGTGTTTGATTTTGAGAGACCAAATATTGAAGTTGCTGAAATTTCCGAAGACAAGAAGTATGGCAGATTTGTAGTGGAGCCCCTTGAGAGAGGCTATGGCATTACTCTTGGTAATTCACTTAGAAGAATCATGCTTTCTTCTTTACCTGGAGCAGCAGTAAGTCAGGTCAAAATCGAAGGTGTTCTTCATGAATTCAGCTCAATTCCTGGAGTAAAGGAAGATGTTACTGAAATCATCATGAACATCAAGAATCTTGCTATTCGCAATAATTCTGATACCAACGAACCTAAGACTGCATACATCGAGTATACAGGCGAAGGCGTTGTAACAGCAGCTGATATACAAGTTGATCAGGATATTGAAATCACAAATCCCGATCAGGTTATTGCTACACTTTGCGGTAAGGATGCTAAGCTTTACATGGAGCTCACCATTAACAAGGGTAGAGGTTATGTAAGCTCAGATAAGAATAAACAGGCTGACCTTCCCATAGGAGTAATTGCAGTAGATTCAATTTATACACCTGTAGAGCGCGTTAATGTTAGCGTTGAGAATACTCGTGTAGGTCAGGTAACTGACTATGATAAACTTACATTAGATGTTCATACAAACGGAACACTTTGCCCGGATGAGGCAGTAAGCCTTGCAGCTAAGGTTCTCAGTGAGCATTTAAGTCTCTTCATCGATTTGTCTGAAAATGCTAAGACTGCAGAAGTTATGGTAGAGAAGGACAATGATGAGAAAGAAAAAGTTCTTGAGATGAGCATTGATGAGCTTGAGCTCAGTGTTCGTTCTTTCAACTGCTTGAAGAGAGCAGGTATTAACACAGTTGAGGAACTTACAAATAAGACTCCTGATGATATGATGAAAGTTCGTAACCTTGGACGTAAGTCACTTGAGGAAGTTCTTGCAAAACTTGATGAACTTGGCCTTGCTCTTAGAACAGGTGAAGATCAGAACTAATACTATAAGTTAGATATTCGCTGAAGATAAATCCAATGTGTACGGATGCGGATTCTCATAGGTAAATATTCAACATATTGAGAGTAAATCCAAAGAGTATCTCAGTATGCACCACAGCAGAGGGAACTCTGCGATTGAGAAAGGATGTTATAATTATGGCAATGTACAGAAAATTAGGCAAAGCAACAAAGCCTAGAAGAGCACTTCTTAGAAACCAGGCAACAATGTTACTTTACAATGGTAAGATTGTTACTACTGAGGCTAGAGCTAAGGAAGTAAAGAAGATCGTTGAGCCTATCATCGCTCTTGCAGCTAAAGAGAGAGACAACTTTGATACTGTTACTGTAGAAGCAAAAGTTGCTCGCAAAGACAAAGATGGCAAGCGCGTTAAGGAAGTTAAGGATGGAAGAAGAGTAACTGTATATGATACAGTTCAGAAAGAAATCAAGAAGGATAAGCCTTCACGTATGCACGCTAGAAGACAGATCCTTAAGACTCTTTATCCTGTAACAGAGGTTCCGAAGGAAGCAGCTGGCAGAAAGAAGAATACAAAGAAGATCGACCTTGTAGATAAGCTTTTCACAGAGTATGGTCCTAAGTACGCTAATCGTAACGGTGGTTACACAAGAATCGTTAAGGTTGGTCTTAGAAAGGGTGATAACGCTATGGAGGTTCTTCTCGAGTTAGTTTAATTCGAGAGCC
>JAILPB010000085.1 GCA_024690485.1 Butyrivibrio sp.
ATGCCTTCGGATCTTGCAGCAATGGAAATCCTGGAGAGACCATTACTAAAATCAACGTCGTTAACTTTCCAGAAATCACCTGCTTCAATGCTGTTTAAAACAGTGATCTTCTGATTGTTGTAAATTTCAGCTGCTTTCTCAACACCCTGGTTCTCGAATAAAAGTTCAGCCTGAACGGTGTTATAAGGATTTACCTTAGGTGCAGCGTTTACACTAATGCTGCTCGTTGTAACTGCGGTTGCAGTCAGCAAACCACAAACGAACAAAGATATAAATCTTCTGTTCTTTTTCATACAATAAAAACCCCCTAATGTCTCATATTGTGTGATGCGTTTGATTGTAATTTGTTACCTTAAACGTTTTCGTTATGCCCGAGCAATTAAATTGTAACAATTAACGGAATAGTGAACATATGAATTATTGCCATTGACTTATTAAAAGTTGCTCTAATAAGGTAATCGGGACTAATTTCGGCGGTTTATACATGTTTCCCAATTGTTAACTATGCAACTTTTCAGTAAATACTCGTAATAAAATGTAACATATAGGAAACTGTACGGTATGACGATTATTGTCAGAAAAAAGGAAGAAAAGTGAAACATTAGTGAAAGCTCAGTAATAGCATAGATTT
The DNA here is from genome assembly GCA_024690485.1 of Butyrivibrio sp. Classification (GTDB taxonomy): domain Bacteria; phylum Bacillota; class Clostridia; order Lachnospirales; family Lachnospiraceae; genus Butyrivibrio. Next base: position 632 of record JAILPB010000085.1, read on the forward strand.
TCCAAGGTTAAAATGTCCACTAAACGATTAAGGAAACAGAAACTAAAAACACAACATCAGGTTTCGCCTGCTTTTGTAAAAACTCTTGGGGAATTCAGAAGAGAACTTTTCTCAAACATTATTAAAATCAAATAAAAACACTTGTAATATACAATTCTTTATAGTATTGTATTTTAAGATATGAAAATTCCATATTGTGATTTTCTCTTATTCAGAGTGGTGGAGATACATAGGATCTGTGAAGCCACGGCAACCCCGGTTAACGGAAGGTGCCAACCTGAGCGTAGTGAGTAGTTATTTTCCAAGTAGACAGATACTTGGATGTGCGAGCAATAAGAGGATTTGATTATCTGATATCAGGTCCGCTTGGCTTCGCTAAGCGGACTTTCCTAATTAATTTATTTCATCGCGTTATATACGTAGAAAGGAAAAAATATGAGCGAAAAGTTTATTTTTACTTCTGAGTCAGTTACAGAGGGACATCCTGACAAAATCTGTGACAACATTTCAGATGCCATTCTTGATGCATGTATGGCACAGGACCCTATGAGCCGTGTTGCTTGTGAGGTTGCTACATGTACTGGTTTTGCACTTATCACAGGTGAGATTACAACCAAAGCTGTTGTTGATTATGCCAAGATCGCAAGAGAGACAATCTGCGAGATAGGTTACGACAACTCTGCTAAGGGATTTGATGGTAACACATGTGCAATCATGGTAGCTCTTGATCAGCAGTCAGCTGATATCGCTATGGGTGTTGACAAGGCACTTGAGGCAAGAGAGAACCAGATGACAGACGAGCAGCTTGAGGCTATCGGTGCCGGTGACCAGGGTATGATGTTCGGTTATGCTACAAACGAGACAGAGGAGCTTATGCCTTACGCTATCTCACTTGCTCACAAGCTTACTAAGAAGCTTACAGACGTAAGAAAGGACGGAACACTTCCTTATCTTAGAGCTGACGGTAAGAGTCAGGTTTCAGTTGAGTACGATGAGAACGGAAAGCCCATCAGACTTGAGGCTATCGTTATCTCAACTCAGCACGATGAGAAGGTTACTCAGGAGCAGATCCATGAGGATATCAGAAAGTACGTCATCGACGCAGTTGTTGACAGCACTATGGTTGATGCTAATACCAAGATCTTCATCAATCCTACAGGCCGTTTCGTAATCGGCGGACCTCAGGGGGATGCTGGTCTTACAGGACGTAAGATCATCGTTGACACTTACGGCGGAGCAGCTCGTCACGGCGGCGGTGCTTTCTCAGGAAAAGACTGCACAAAGGTTGACCGTTCAGCAGCTTACGCAGCCCGTTACGTTGCAAAGAACATTGTAGCAGCAGGTCTTGCAGACAAGGCTGAGGTTCAGCTCTCATACGCTATCGGTGTTGCACAGCCTACATCTGTACTTGTTGATACATTCGGAACAGGTAAGGTTTCTAACGAAGCTCTTGTAAACGCAGTTCGTAAGGTATTTGACCTTCGTCCTGCAGGAATTATCAAAATGCTCGACCTTCGTCGTCCTATCTACAAGCAGACAGCAGCTTACGGACACTTCGGCCGCAACGACCTTAACCTTCCTTGGGAGAAGACAGACAAGGCAGAAGAGCTTAAGAAAGAGCTTAACGCTTAATAAAAAGAAGATATTTGCGAGAGACATCGGTGCCTTAAAGCGCCGGTGTCTTTTTTATATCATAGGAAAATTCTTTCCTATGATATAAAAACGCTCCGCGAGGATGCGCAGCTCGCGGAAAGGAAGTTAATTGCTTCGCAATACCGCTCGCGCGCAAGAATTTCGCAAGCGAAATTCTATTCTTGTGTCTAGCCATATTTGTTAAAGCAATTGTTAAATGAAATATGATAGAATATATTGATATTTCAGATGATATTCATTGATGGGGGAAATCCTGCTATTTACATATGAGCCAGACTTGGAGGAACAGAAAAAAGTGGACTTACTGAAAAAATTTATTCCCTATTACAAACCATATATTGGAGTTTTCGTGCTGGATCTGATCGCGGCATCAATCCTGTCGCTTATAGATTTAGTGTTCCCGCAGCTCCTTAGGATCCTTCGGGAGACACTGTTTTTGGAGACTCCTGAAAAAATCATGAGTGCCCTTTTAAAACTTGCGGTGCTACTTCTCTTTATGTATACCGTTCGTGCTCTGTGCAAACACTATGTGACCTATCAGGGGCACATGATGGGAGCCCGCATGGAATCAGGCATGAGACGAGATCTCTTTGATCAGTTCGAGAGATTTTCCTTTTCATATTATGATAAAAACAATACCGGTGAGATGATGAGTAAGCTTGTTTCTGACCTTTTTGATATATCTGAGCTTGCCCACCACGGCCCGGAGAACATCTTCATTTCTCTGGTAAAACTCATCGGTTCCTTCATTATACTAATGACCATGAATTTCCAGATGACCCTGGTACTGGCATTTGTGGTGCTGTGCATGGCAATCTTCTCATTCAGGCAAAACAAGATAATGCGCAGAACCTTCTTTGATAATAGAAAGAAGATTGCAGGCATCAACTCATCTCTTCAGGACACACTGGGCGGAATCCGTGTGGTCAAGTCCTTCACAGGAGAGGATATTGAGAGAGAAAAGTTCGACAGAAGTAACGAAGCCTTCCTTGTGTCAAAGAAGGCAAACTACCTGTCTATGGCGCTGTTCCAGTCAGGAAATAACTTCTTTGAGGGTCTTATGTACGTGGCAGTTATCGTTGCCGGCGGATTTTTCATTGCCAAGGGAACTTTCTCTGTAGAGGATCTGGCGGTGTATGCTCTCTATATTAATGTATTTATTGCTCCCGTTAACGTCCTTATTGAGTTTACAGAGCAGCTTCAGAAGGGCGCCGCAGGCTTCCAGAGATTCAGGGAAGTTATGGACGAAGTGCCGGAGATACAGGATGCGCCTGATGCAAAAGAAATCACAACCTGCAAGGGAGATGTGGACTACGAGGACGTGTCCTTCTCATACGATGAGGACGAGGAGAGAGTTCTTAGTCACGTGGATCTCCATGTGGATGCAGGAAAAAAGGTGGCAATCGTTGGACCATCCGGCGGCGGCAAATCTACGCTCTGTTCCCTGCTTCCCAGATTCTACGATGTAACGAAAGGCGCAGTTAAGATAGATGGAAACGACGTAAGAAGCCTTACTCAGAAATCACTTCGTAGTGTCATTGGTATCGTACAGCAAGACGTGTATCTTTTTAATGGAACCATCCGTGAAAATATCGCATATGGAAAACAGGATGCAACCCTGGATGAAATAAGGGATGCAGCGAGAAAAGCTGACCTTGATGAATTCATATCAACTCTGCCAAAGGGTTATGATACAAGAGTTGGAGAGCGCGGAACAAGGCTCTCCGGAGGACAGAAGCAGAGAATATCAATTGCCAGAGTCTTCCTTAAAAACCCGCCGATCCTCATTTTGGATGAGGCGACCAGTGCCCTTGATAACGAATCAGAGAAATTCATTCAGAAATCACTGGATAAACTTTCTGTTGGCAGAACAACAATAACCATAGCTCACAGACTTTCTACTATTAGAAATGCGGATGAGATAATAGTTCTCGACAGCGACGGCATACAGGAGAGAGGAAACCACAAGGAGCTTCTTGCAAAAGACGGTATGTATGCGAAGTATTATAATATGCAATTTGGTACTCTGTAGAGCCAGGCAGTTCAGAGCAAAATCAGTTATCACGCTTGCGTGATTAACTGCTATTGCTCTGAAGTATGGGGCGAGCAGCCCCCAACTCGAAAACATGCAATGTTTTCGAGTCTGGCTCTACTATAGTAAATAAAGAGGAAACACAATGTCATTTACCCACTTGCACGTCCACACAGAGTATTCTCTGCTGGACGGCTCTAACAAAATAAAAGAATACGTAAAGAGGATCAAGGAACTGGGCATGACCGCCGGTGCAATCACAGACCACGGAGTCATGTACGGTGTTATCGACTTCTACAAAGCAGCAAGAGAAGCGGGCATTAAGCCAATTCTTGGCTGTGAAGTTTATGTTGCTCCGGGATCAAGATTCGAGAAGGAAGCCGGAGTCAACGAGAACAGATACTACCACCTGGTTCTCCTTGCAGAAAATAATAAGGGCTACGAAAACCTCTCCCACATTGTAAGTAGAGGATTCACCGAAGGCTATTACTACAAACCCCGTGTGGACCTAGATCTCCTCAGAGAGTTCCACGAAGGGATCATCTGCCTTTCAGCATGCCTTGCAGGTGAAGTTCCAAAGGCTATCTCAAGAGGAGACTTGGCGGAAGCTAAAAAAGCAGCCCTTAGATATGACGAGATATTTGGTCACGGCAACTTTTTCCTGGAACTTCAGGATCACGGAATTGCGGAGCAGCACAGCGTAAATGCGGCTCTTCTTAGCATGTCTAAAGAGCTTGATATCCCACTTGTTGCAACCAACGACTGCCACTACACCTACGCAGATGATGCTGAGGCCCATGACCTTCTTCTGTGCATCCAGACAGGCAAAAAGGTCAGTGACGAAGACAGAATGCGCTACGAAGGCGGTCAGTACTATGTAAAGAGCGAGGATGAAATGAGACTTCTCTTTACATATGCGCAGGAAGCTATTGATAATACACAGAAAATCGCGGACAGATGTAACGTGGAGATAGAGTTTGGTGTAACAAAACTCCCTCACTTCGACGTGCCGGAGGGCTACGATTCATGGACATACCTGAACAAACTCTGCGACGACGGATTAAAAGAGAGATACCCAGAGGATGATGGAACAGTCAGAAAGCAGCTTGAATACGAGCTTTCCGTAATTCAGAAGATGGGATATGTGGATTACTTCCTCATCGTGTGGGATTACATCAACTTCTGTAGGGAAAATGGCATCGCAGTTGGCCCCGGACGTGGATCTGCGGCGGGATCAGTTGTTTCCTACTGCATGCATATCACCAACATCGACCCCGTTAAGTATGATCTCCTCTTCGAGCGTTTCCTTAATCCGGAGCGAGTATCCATGCCCGATATAGACGTGGACTTCGAGTACGAGAGAAGACAGGAAGTCATAGACTATGTAACTGAAAAGTACGGCCCTGAAAAAGTTATCCAGATCATAACCTTCGGTACCCTCCAGGCAAAGGGTGTAATCAGAGATGTAGCAAGAGTGTTAGACCTGCCTTACAGCTACGGCGATAACCTTGCCAAGATGATACCGACAGAGCTTGGTATTACCCTTGATAAGGCTCTTTCCATGAACGCCGAGCTCAGAACCATGTACGAGAGTGACCCTCAGGTTAAGCACCTTATCGATATGTGCAAAAAGCTTGAAGGTCTTCCAAGGCATACATCAATTCACGCAGCGGGCGTTGTTATTTGCCAGAGACCTGCTGAGGACCTGGTTCCTCTATCAAGGTCTGCGGAAGGAAATATCACAACTCAGTTCACCATGACAACCATAGAAGAACTGGGCCTTCTTAAGATGGACTTTTTGGGACTTAGAACCCTTACCGTTATAAAAGATGCGGCAAACTACGCCAACGAAGCCATAGGCGCAAAGCCGGGAGATCCGGGCTACATCGACATGGACAAGATCGACTACGACGACCCGAAAGTCCTCGCCCTTATAGGAAGCGGACACTGCGAAGGTATATTCCAGCTTGAAAGCGGCGGAATGCAGTCCTTCATGAAAGAGCTTAAACCACACTCGCTGGAGGATATCATAGCGGGAATATCCCTCTATCGTCCTGGTCCAATGGACTTTATACCAAAATATATCGCAGGAAAATCAGATGAGAAAAACATCTCCTACGAAGCACCACAGCTTGAATCAATCCTGTCTCCTACCTATGGCTGTATAGTTTACCAGGAGCAGGTTATGCAGATAGTTCAGCAACTTGGCGGGTACACCCTTGGCCGAGCTGACCTCGTGCGTCGTGCTATGAGTAAGAAAAAGCAGCACGTCATGGAGGTCGAGAGAGAAAACTTCGTAAACGGTAATGCCGAAGAAGGCGTTCCCGGATGCGTTTCTAAGGGAATAAGCGCGGACGTTGCAAACAATATCTACGATTCCATGATGGACTTTGCAAAGTACGCATTTAACAAATCCCACGCTGCTTGCTACGCAGTTGTTTCAATGCAGACCGCATGGCTTAAGTATTACTATCCCGTTGAGTTCATGGCAGCCCTTATGACCTCTGTAATTGATAATCAGGGAAAAGTTTCCTTCTATATTATGAGTTGCAGAAATATGGGAATAGACATCCTGCCACCTGACATAAATCACGGCATCTCCGGATTCTCAGTTGCAACAATTCAGACTGAGCATGGCGAGAAGAAAGCTATAAGATATGCCCTTAACGCAATAAAGGGCGTTGGCAGACCTGTCATCGACTCAATTGTGGAAGAGAGAAACGAGAGAGGAGACTTTAAGAACCTCAACGATTTCCTCACAAGAATGCAGTCCTACGGGGATATCAACAAGAGAGCTGTGGAAAACTTCATAAAAGCCGGAGCCATGGACTGCCTGGGCGGCTCAAGAAAACAGCTCATGTGCGTATATGCACCTATGATGGATCAGATCCACGCAAAGAACAAAAACAGCTTTGCGGGACAGATGTCACTTTTCGACCTGGCACCTCAGGAAGTTAAGGAACAGTTTGAAGTAAGGCTCCCTGATGTGGGCGAGTATCCCAAGGACATGTGCCTTGAATTTGAAAAAGAAGTGCTTGGAATCTACGTTTCAGGCCACCCCTTAGAAGAGTATGAGGGACTTTGGAAAAAGCACACAACTGCCAAGACCACAGATTTTTACCTGGATGACGAGACAGGAGTCTGCTCAGTTAAGGACAACGAGACAGTAACCGTTGGAGGAATCATCTCAGATAAAAAGATAAAGTATACTAAGAATGACCAGATAATGGCCTTTATCACAATAGAAGACCTGGTGGGAAGCCTTGAAGTTATCGTTTTCCCCAAGACCTATGAATCAAATCAGGGAAGACTCTCTGAGGATTCCAAGGTCTTCATACAGGGAAGAGTCTCTGTAGAAGAGGATAAGAACGCAAAGCTAATTGCCAGCAAGGTTCAGCTCTTTGATGAGGTACCAAGGAACGTCTGGATTCAGTTTGCCGACATGGCAGAGTATGAGCAGAAAGCGGCCCTTTTAGAGGAACTTAAAACCTTTGAAAAAGGCCCAAAATCTAAGGATAAAGTCACTGTTTATATCAAGGATACCAAGCAGATCAAGAAACTGACTGCGGAGTATAACATTCATGCAGATGATGAAGCAATTATAAAATTGTCTAAAATTTTTGGTACAGATAACGTAAGAATCGTTTAATCAAGTTGCAGATTGCTTTTTTATGATATAATATAGTAGGCGTAAATCTGATAAATAAATATTTAACGAGGTAGTACCGGTTATGGCAAAGGAAATAAAAACTATCGGAGTACTTACAAGTGGTGGCGATGCACCGGGTATGAACGCAGCTATCCGTGCGGTAGTTCGTAAGGCTCTGGCAAATGGACTTAAAGTAAAAGGAATCAAGAAAGGCTACATGGGTCTTCTTAATGAAGAGATCTATGACATGGATCGCAGAAGCGTTGCTGATATCATTCAGCGAGGCGGCACAATCCTTGGTACAGCTAGATGTATGGAATTCAAGACAGAGGCTGGCCAGAAGAAGGGCGCTGAGATCTGCAGAAAACATGGCATTGACGGCATTGTAGTAATTGGTGGTGACGGATCATACAGAGGTGCACAGAAGCTTTCAGCTCAGGGTATCAACACAATTGGTCTTCCCGGAACAATCGATCTTGATATTGCTTGCACCGACTACACTATCGGTTTCGATACAGCTATCAACACAGCTATGGACGCTATTGACAAGATCAGAGATACTTCATCTTCACACGAGCGTGTAAGTATTGTTGAGGTTATGGGTAGAAATGCAGGATATATCGCTCTTTGGTGCGCAATCGCTAACGGCGCTGATGATATCCTTCTTCCTGAAAAATACGATTACAATGAGCAGAGAATCATTGATAACATCATTGATAACCGTAAGAAAGGTAAGACACATCACATCATCCTTAATGCAGAGGGTATCGGCCATTCAGAATCAATGGCTAGACGTATCGAGGCTGCTACAGGACTTGAGACAAGAGCTTCAATCCTTGGATACATGCAGCGTGGTGGTAGCCCAACATGTAAGGACCGTGTTTGTGCTGCGGCGGTATAGGCCATGGTGTCGGTCCCGTGGGTGATGACAAAACCGTCATAGCTGTGGGAGCAGTCACGGATGATCTCGGTGAGGATCTGCCAGTGGCGCGGCAGGCTGTTGGTGCTGTCGAGACTGAAAGGCGAGACGCAGTCCACGTGACAGAGACCGGAAATCGCGGGAACGTAGGAGAGCAGCTGAGCCGGGCTGAGTTCCGGGCTCAGACCGTCTTT
>JAILPB010000089.1 GCA_024690485.1 Butyrivibrio sp.
GGTGCCGGAAAAAGCATATTGACTGCAGGTATATGCAGGGTTCTTACTCAGGATGGATATAGAGTTGCGCCATTTAAATCTCAGAACATGGCGCTTAATTCCTATGTAACTTTAGATGGGAAGGAGATAGGCCGCGCTCAGGCTGTACAGGCCTTTGCTTGCAACAGAAAACCGGATGTGACTATGAATCCTATACTTCTTAAGCCCATGGGCGATTCAATATCGCAGATAATAGTGAACGGTGAATCTATAGGTAATATGCGGGCTGCAGATTATTTCAAGATGAAGAAGAATCTTATACCGGATATAAAGGCAGCCTATGAGAAATTATCAGAGGACTCTGATGTTGTGGTTATAGAGGGCGCCGGAAGCCCTGCTGAAATTAACCTCAGAGAAAATGACATTGTCAACATGGGACTTGCAGAGATTCTGGACGCACCTGTACTTCTTGTAGGAAACATAGATCCCGGCGGAGTTTTTGCTCAGCTTTTGGGAACAGTAAATCTCTTATCCAAGGACGAGCAGACTAGGATAAAAGGGCTTATTATCAACAAATTCAGAGGAGACGTTAAACTCCTTGAGCCCGGACTCGATATGTTTAAGGCTTACTGCGACATACCTTTTGCAGGAGTTGTTCCATTCGCTGATCTTGATATTGAAGAGGAGGATAGTATTTCCTCCAGATTAAGGAATGGAAAAGCAGATAGGGCGGGGACCTCAGATACAGAAGATAAGATAAAAATCTCTGTGATTAGACTCCCATATATCAGTAACTATACTGATTTCTCAGTACTGGAGAGTATAGATACAGTTGACCTAAGCTATGTGAAGGAGCCCTCTGAATTAGCCGGTTCAGACCTTATTATTTTGCCGGGCACCAAGAGTACGATCAGTGACCTTTCGTGGCTTAAGGAAGCAGGCTTTGATAAAGCAATAAAAAACGAGATAGATAGAAATGCTCTGGTTATCGGAATCTGCGGTGGTTTCCAGATGCTTGGCAGAAACATAAGTGATCCTATGAAGGTTGAAACCGGCGGCGATGTTTTAGGACTTGGCCTACTTCCTGTAGATACAGAATTTAAGCCAAAGAAAACTCTGACACAGACTAGCTGCAACATAGGGAAAATTACAGGCACATTTGAGCCTTTGTCCGGATCCAAGGTCAAAGGCTATGAAATACATATGGGAGTAAGCGGCACCTCTGATAGTAGTCCGGTCATTACTAAAGGCAGCGTCTTTGGAACTTATCTTCACGGAATATTCGATACTCCGGAGTTTACGAGAAAACTTATGAATATACTATACGACAGGCGCGGGCTATCCATGCCGGATCTCATTATCGAAAGTGCAACTGAACATCGAGATAAGGAATTTGATAAACTGGCTGACATTCTGCGGGAGAGCCTTGACTGGAAACTGATTTACAAAATAATAGGAATCTGATAAACAGATATTAACTATTTTAGGTGATGAAATGAGTGAAGAACACGTAAGACATTCATCGTTTTTTGCTAACAAAGAATGTGAATACTACCCATGTCACAATATGGACGGTGAGGATATTAACTGCCTGTTTTGTTATTGCCCTTTGTATCATATAAAGGATTGCGGTGGCACGTACTCTTTTACGGACAAGGGAATAAAGAACTGCAAAGATTGCACATTCCCTCATAAAAAAGAAAATTATCCTGATGTGATAAGGCGCATAAAAGGTGGATTATATTTTGATTAAAAACTACTTAAAAATTACTAAGATAAGGTTTATGGATAAATGACTAAGGTTGAATTGTTTGATATTCAAATTCAAAATCCTAATAGAACAGTTTTTGATGCTTCTAAGGAAAAGTGGGACAGTATATCTAAGCCTATAGACGGACTTGGAGATTTCGAGACGCTTATTTGTAAGATTGCTGCGATGAGGGGCGAAGTATGCCCGGATATAAGTAAGCGCGCTCTGGTAGTTATGTGTGCGGATAATGGAATCGTTGAAGAGGGAATATCTCAAAGCGATAAGTCTATAACCAAGGCTGTAGCAGAGGCTCTTGGTAAGGGAATAAGCTCAGCCTGTACTCTGGCAAAAAACACAAAGGTCGATGTTGTGCCTGTTGATATCGGTATTGATACAGATGAAAAAATAGATGGTGTGAGGGATTTAAAGGTAAGAAAGGGAACGCGAAACTTTCTTATGGAACCTGCTATGTCTGAGACTGAGACAGTGGAGGCGATTAGTACGGGAATTAGCCTGGCAACTGAATTGTCAGAAGAGGGTTATTCTCTTATAGCAACAGGGGAAATGGGAATAGGTAATACCACCACATCCACTGCTGTTTTATCAGCCCTTTTAAGCATAAATAGCGACGAGATAACAGGGAGGGGAGCAGGTCTTTCCGATAGCGGCCTTAATAGGAAGAGAGAAGTTATAAAGGCCGGACTTTTAAAATATGACTTTAATATAGAGGACGAAAAGGAAAGAGCATTTGAAATCCTTAGAACTCTTGGAGGCCTTGATATTGCTGGCCTTGTGGGAGTATTTATCGGAGGAGCACTTTGCAGGGTGCCCACTGTAATAGACGGCGTAATTAGTGCAACTGCAGCTATCATTGCGGATATGATTGTACCCGGGGCTAGACTCTATATGCTCCCGTCTCATAACGGCAGGGAGAAAGGCTGCAGTATGGCGCTTTCATATCTTGGACTTTCTTCTTATATAAATGGCAATATGGCTCTTGGCGAAGGAACCGGAGCGCTTATGCTATTTCCCATACTGGATATGGTTATGGATTTTTACAAGAGCGGAGCTCTGTTTGAAGACTATGAGATAGATAAATATACGAGGTTGTCCTGATGATTACACTAATCATAGGAACTCCGGACAGCGGAAAGTCTAGGCTTGCGGAAGATATGGCACTTGAGCTTTCCGGAGATGGGAAAAGAATATACATTGCTACAATGATTCCTTTTGGAGAAGAAGGCGAAAAGCGAATTGCAAGGCATAGGAAGATGCGTGAGGGCAAGGGCTTTTTGACGATGGAATGCCCGTATGTGTCTGATATATTAGAAGCCTTGCAAAGTCTTGGCGGCGCCACATGTTTGCTTGAGTGCATGTCTAATCTTGTAGGTAATGAGATGCATACAGAAGATGGCATGAAGAAATCTGATAGCGATCTGATAAGCAGAATAACTTCAGCGGTTTCTTCTATAAATGGTGTTATATCAGACCTTATCATTGTAACTAATGAGTTTGAGTTGGATGATCCCTCATATGACGAGGATACCAGAAAATATGTAAGGCTCATGCATGAGACAAACCTTGAGCTTAAGAAACAAGCGGATAAAACTATTGAATTAGTTGGAGGAGAGTGGGTAACAAGTGAAAATAATTAGAAGCATTGCAGTTTCTTTTTCATTATATTCAAGAATACCTATGCCGAGCTTCAAGTGGGAAGAGGAGGATATGAAACATGCCATAAGCTTTCTCCCTCTCATAGGAGCTTTTATCGGTGCGCTTATATATTTTTCTACTTTAGCCTATAGCGTGGTTACTATTCCGGGAATAGCCTATGTCTTCGTTTTGGCCGTGATTCCGCTTATTGTTACCGGCGGTTTCCACATGGATGGGTTCATGGATGTTCAGGATGCGAAGAATTCATATCAGCCTAAGGAGCGGAAACTTGAGATAATGAAGGATCCCCATATAGGCGCTTTCGCTGTTATCAGCTTTGCTGTCTGTGGCCTATTATGGATTTCGGCGCTTCTTATTATTTATGATAATAGATTTGCAAATCTGGTCATCTATGGCATTTCTTTTACATTTGTTCGCGCTGCCTGCGGGCTTACCAGCCTTAAATTTCCTAAGGCAAAAAAAGAGGGAATGTTAACTATGGAAACAGGAAATAGCAACAATCTTGACGTAGCTATACTTACAGCGTTTCTTGTTATATCCGGGGGTATGATCCTTTATTTGGATTTGATCGCCGGAGTAAGCATTGCCTTAGTGCTTTTGCTTTTTACTGTCTATTATCATCATATGTGCATAAAGAATTTTGGCGGAGTAACCGGAGATACTGCAGGTTTTTATGTGGTAGCAGGGGAACTTGTGATGGCCTTGACTCTTGCTATAGTCAGCCTTTTGACTTTTCCTATATATAACTGATTTTGTATGGAGGTTTTGATATTTTGAGATGTCACATAATAGCCTTTCTTGCGGGCTTTGTGCTTGATCAGATAATCGGGGATCCCATGAACTTCCCCCATCCCATAAGACTGATAGGGAATCTTATCAGTTTTTTGGATAAGCTTTTTCTTGGAAAAAAAGGACACGAACATAATAGAAATCCCAAAAGGGAAGTGTTCTTCGGAGTAGTTTTGTGCGTGGTAGTGATAGCACTGTCAGCACTTGTCCCTGCTGCAATTTTATATGCAGCCTACATGATAAATATGTATCTGGGCATAGCTGTGGAAGCAGTACTTATCTGTTATATATTTGCGGCTAAAAGTCTAAAAGACGAAAGTATGAAGGTTTATCATGCTCTTAAAAACGGAACAATTGAAGACGCAAGATATGCTGTTTCCATGATTGTCGGAAGAGATACGGAAAGCCTCACTGCCGAGGGGGTTACAAAGGCAGCAGTAGAGACAGTTGCAGAGAATACTTCAGATGGCGTTATTGCACCTCTTATATATACATTTATAGGGGGACCTGTTCTTGGCTTTGCCTACAAAGGCATAAATACCATGGACTCTATGGTTGGTTATCACAATGACAGATATGAGTATTTGGGTAAGGCAGCAGCTAAGCTTGATGATATCGTAAACTTTTTCCCTGCAAGAATAAGTGCTCTCATCATGATCGTTGCGGCAGCTATACTTGGAAAAGATTATTCTGCTAAGAATGCATTTAGAATCTTTAAAAGGGATAGATACAATCATAAGAGTCCAAATTCTGCTCAGACAGAGAGCGCCTGTGCGGGAGCTCTTTCTATAAGACTTGCAGGAGATGCCAGCTATTTTGGAAAAATAGTGAAAAAGCCCTTTATAGGCGATGATATAAGACCGGTTGAAATAGAAGATATTAAGAGAGCTAACAGACTTATGTATATGACGGAGTATCTGAGTGTGGCTTTTCTTATGATAATAGCGGCAGCTGCTATAACTTTATAAAATTGATACTTTGAGCGATGAAGTTTAGTCTAAACTAATAGAGATTATATTTGAAAAGTTATTAAACTTGGCTATTTTGCAACATAATTTGGAGAGGTGTGTATGATTCACGGTGGAGAGATATATGGCAAAGAAATAGTGTACGATTTTTCTGTTAATCTAAATCCCATTCCATGTCCGGATTCTGTAATTGAAGCTATGCAGGATGCGGCGCTATATGCTAATCAGTATCCGGATATTAATCAGAATGCTTTTAGAAGTGCAGTTTGTGATGCGGAGAATTGCTGCATCAATGATAAAAACAGAAAGCTTTCTTTGGATAACATTATAGGAGGTAGCGGAGCATCAGAGCTTTTTGCAGCCATAGCAAAAAGTATTAGGCCTAAAAAGGTTTTGTTTCCGGTTCCGTGTTTTTACGGATATTACTACGCTGCATCAATGACGGATGCAGTTGTAGAGGAGTTTACTCTCAAAGAAGAATCCGGATTTACAGTTGGTGATTCTTTTATAGAAGAAATAGATGAGAGCATAGATCTCATTTTTATTGCTAATCCCAATAATCCTACCGGAAGAGCCTTGGACAAGGGACTTTTGGAAAGGCTTATCAATAAGTGCAGGGAAAACGGCACATATCTTGTTGTTGATGAGTGCTTTTACAGACTTTCTGATGCAAAAGTAAGCGCCAGAGACTATCTATTTGAATATGACAGGCTCATTGTAGTTGATGCTTACACTAAGCTGTTTTCAATTCCCGGAGCCCGGGTTGGATTTGGTATTTCATCTCCGGAGATCATAAAGGAGATAAGGAAGTACCTCCCGGAGTGGAATATGTCTGTTTTTTCTGAGAGAGCGGGGGAAGCATGTGCAGAAGTACTTATAAAAACTGATTTTGTACATAAGTCCATATCTCTTATAAGGACAGAGAGGGACTATCTTTTTAATGAATTGAAAAGCATGGGGATAAAAGTATACCCTTCCGATGCGAATTTTCTACTTATTAACTGCGGAGAAGATTTGTACGAGAAGCTTTTGAACAAGGGAATACTTATCAGAGAATGCTCAAATTTCACAGGTCTGGAAAAAAACTATTACAGGGTGGCTATAAAGGATCATAAGGCAAATGATCTTTTTATAAGAAGTATTAAAGATGTTCTAAAGTAACATATCAAACAGGAGGAGAGACTATGAACGATAACATAACAAAGAGAAATGAGTTACTGGCACAGAAAGTTATCAAGGGGCTTGAGTCAAGAAACATGAGCGGATACTATGCTGCAAGTAAGGAAGAGGCTCTTAAAAAAGCCTTGGAACTTATTGATGAGGGCAGTTCCGTAACCATGGGCGGCGCTATGTCTGCCCATGAGATAGGACTTGTTGAGGCTGTGAAAAATGGAAATTACAACTTCATAGACAGAGATGCTGCTACTGATAAGAGAGCAGCTATGCTTGCTGCCTATGATGCAGACGTTTTCCTTTCAAGTGCTAATGCCATGACAGAGGATGGCGTAATCGTAAATATCGATGGCAACTCTAACAGAGTATCTGCTATAGCACAGGGCCCCAAGAAGGTTCTTTTTATAGTAGGAATGAATAAAATCTGTGATGACATAGATGGTGCCATGAAGCGTGCAAGGAATGTGGCTGCCCCCATAAATGCTCAGAGATTTGGCTTAAACACACCCTGTGCAAAGACAGGATCATGCATGAATTGTAAGTCACCTGACACAATATGCTGCCAGTTCCTTATCACCAGATTTTCAAGACATGAAGGCAGAATACACGTAATCCTTGTAAATGACAATCTTGGATTCTGATTACTTGTATAGGCTGAAAAAGCATAATTAAAGCATATTTGGAGAGGTTTATGAGAAGAGAGTGCTTATTCTCTGCAATTTTAATACTTTTGGTTTCAGGATGCGGTCTGGAAAAGGAGCCCGCAGCTAACTCTATAGATATGGAAACAGAGGAAACTTCAGTGACTGCGGAAGATGTATCTATAGAGGAGAACTCTGTTATAGCTGAGGTGTCTGCCACAGAGGAGAATCAAGTCACTCTCTGCATGGTGGGCGATATTCTCCTTCATACTCCCGTAGAAGAAGTCTCAAAATCTGAGGATGGAAGCTACGACTTCCATCCTATCTTTAGCAATTTTAAGGATGAAATAAGCTCCTATGACATCGCGGTTGTAAACGAAGAAGTAATAATAGGTGGAGAGGAGCTTGGAATAAGCGGATATCCGGCATTCAATTCACCATATGCTATTGGTGATGCTTTGGTAGATAGCGGCTTTGACGTTATTTGCCATGCCACAAATCATGTTCTTGATAAGGGAAAACAGGGTGTTATCAATACCTGTTCTTTTTGGAACGAGAATTACCCGGATATTACTGTCCTTGGAATTAACAGTACAGCCGAGGATGAGGAGAGAGTAGATATCATTGAAAAAAACGGTATTCGAATCGCGCTCTTAAACTACACATATGGTACTAACGGTATAGCTGCGCCTTCTGATATGCCCTACGCTGTGGATATGCTTAGGGAAGACAAGGTTATCAGAGAGCTTGATTATGCTGAAAAAAATGCGGACTTTACCATTGTATTTCCTCACTGGGGGACGGAATATAGGCTGACTCCAGATGATTCACAAAAGAAATGGGTCAGTATTTTTGAAGAACACGGAGCAGACCTTGTTATCGGTACCCATCCTCATGTGATAGAGCCTATAGAGTTCGTGGATGATCAGATGCTTGTCTACTATTCTCTTGGCAATTTTGTAAACTGGACATCGGGAACAGGCGATGGTGTCACAGCCCGCATGGTAGGAGGAATGGCAGAAGTCACCATAAAGAAGGATAAGGACGGTGTAACCGGTGTTTCTGACTACGGAGTTAAGTCTCTTGTTTGTCATGTTTCCGATGCACATAACGGAGTGACGGTTTATCCTCTGGCAGAGTATCCGGATGAGCTTTCAAAAGAGAATGCTATAACAACTCAAGATCCATCTTTTTCAAAAGCCCATTGTGTGGAGATATGCAATGAAGTATGGGGAGATCTGTGGGATTGAGCTGATCTGTGCTATTTAGGGGGACTAAACATTTATGGAATATCATATAAATATCAATGGAATAGATGTCGACGCGTCATACAGTGATAATGCGATAGAACATATTTTTAAACCTCTTCTTTTTATGCTTTCTGACATGAGGAAAGAAAAAGAAAAAAGGATTCTTATAATGCTTGCAGCTCCTCCCGGGGCAGGGAAGAGCACTCTTGTTAGCTTTCTTGAATCAATTTCTAAAACGATTATTCCCGGTATCAGAGTCCAATCAATAGGAATGGACGGTTTTCATAGAAAACAGGAATATCTTACGACTCATAAAACTATAGTGGATGGCCATGAGGTATTTATGGTTGAAGTAAAGGGATGTCCTGTAACCTTTGATCTGGAGCTACTTAAGGAGCGCATAGGAATGCTGCTTGATAAGGAGAGGTGCGCATGGCCCTCCTACGACAGACATCTTCATAACCCTGTGGAAGATGCTATAACTGTGGATGGAGATATTATCTTCCTTGAGGGAAATTACCTGTTGCTGGACCAGGAAGGCTGGAATGATCTGTCAAAACTGGCTGATTATACTATCTCAATAAAAGCAGATCCTGACATGCTTAGGGAGAGGCTCATTGATCGTAAGGAAAAGAGTGGCAATTCGCGGGACAAGGCAGAGAAGTTTGTGGATTATAGCGACATGCGGAATGTGAGACTTTGCCTCGAACATACGAAAAAAGCAGATCTTGAACTGTTCATCGAATCTGATGGCGATATAAACAAGGTCTGTGATTAAGTTATGATCAGCTCATTTTTATAGCGCTAAAAATGCTTTGAAGGCACAATCTTTTTGTAAAGGAATTAGTAATGATAGATATATTTGGAACAATAGGACCAAGCTGCAGAAACGTAGATATTCTGAAAGACATGTTTAAAGAGGGCATGACAGGAGTAAGAATTAACCTGTCACACACCATGCTATCTGATAACGAAGTCGTTTTGGACATGGTGAAAAAGGCTTCGAGTGCTTGCGGAATTAAGCCTAAGATACTGGTGGATCTGCAGGGACCGGAACTTAGGATAGGTGAACTAAAAAAGGATATCCATCTAAATGCAAAAGATAATGTTACGTTTATCACGGGGAAGAACTATGCTAACACCGGTGTATGCGCTAAAGAATCTGTAGATAATAGCATTCCGGTGGATATAAGAGTTCTTGACAGAATAGAAGAAGGTGATGAAATCCTCCTTGATGATGGCAAGATACTATGCCATGTGACTGAAAAAGACGATATTAAGGCTAGCGCCAAGTTAGACAGAGGCGGGATACTTACAGGCAGAAAAAGCATATTGATAAGAAATAAGACAGTAGACATGCCGACCCTTACAAGTACGGATATCGTAAACATAGAAGCGGCTGCAGGACTTGGCGTAACGGGAGTAATGCAGCCCTTTGTTAGAAGTAAAAAGGATTTGACTACACTTAGGACGAAACTACAGGAAGCAGGAGGCAGTAATATCGAAATATATGCCAAGATAGAGAATATGGCAGGCGTTGAAATGCTTGATGAACTGATCCCGGAATGTGATGAGATAGTTATAGCAAGAGGGGATTTAGGGAATGCTGTACCTCTGTGGGAACTCCCTGCCCTGCAAAAGTACATTGCAGGCAAATGCAGAAAGCAGAACTGCCGATTCATGGTGGTTACTCAGATGCTTGCTTCCATGGAACACAGCCTTGTGCCTACCAGAGCAGAAGTGAGTGATATATATAACGCAGCCTCCGACGGAGCATCTTCGGTTATGGTTACCGGAGAGACAGCTATAGGTGATTATCCCGTTGATGTAATACGCTTTTTATCCAAAACAATATATGAATATGAGAGAACTATAGAAAAAAATGAGAATTTTTTCTGAGATAAACCCAGTGTTTATGCGGATTTACAAGAAACTGAAAAAAAAATCAAAAAAAATTGAAATTTATTGTTGACACTATATATGCACAGTGATATATTAAATATCGCTGCGGCGCACGGCAGTTAACGAACAGCCCGCAAGCCCAGTGTTTATCAGCACTTTGACAATAAAA
Source organism: Butyrivibrio sp. (assembly GCA_024690485.1). Taxonomy (GTDB): domain Bacteria; phylum Bacillota; class Clostridia; order Lachnospirales; family Lachnospiraceae; genus Butyrivibrio. Next base: position 10,296 of record JAILPB010000089.1, read on the forward strand.
TAGTAATGCAACCCTGAAAATTCCAATAAAGAATATTCAGAGAACAAAACCTAACTAAAGGTAAAAACGGACAGAACAAAGTCAAGCTTTAGTTCTGGTCAGACGAACGATCAAAGACACTTATAGTGTTTTAGATAACATTTAAACGTGAGAGTTCGATCCTGGCTCAGGATGAACGCTGGCGGCGTGCCTAACACATGCAAGTCGAACGGAGTTTATTCGC
>JAILPB010000103.1 GCA_024690485.1 Butyrivibrio sp.
GCTTCCTGAAATTCTGGTATCACATCCAACGATAATTGTAGGCTGATGTGAAGCCTCCTTTGTAAGTACATAAGCACCTGCCTGGCCTAATGATTTAGCAAGTTCGATTGTAAGTTCTGAGCCAGCAACACCTCTGACTCCGTCTGTTCCAAATAATCTTCCCATGTTACTCCTCTGTATTATCTGCTTTAGTATCCTCTGCCTTAGCATTTGGATCATCTATAACAGTCACTGCCACCGATGTGTTTTGAATGGTGACTCCTTCAATATTTTCAAATTGTACCACAACGTTTTGACTCTCTCCCACTGCAAGACCTGAGCAGTCAATTGTGCCCTTTATCTTTGTTGCATCGAGGGCTGATATAGCTTCTTCCGTTCCAAAGACATTAACCTTTAGGCTAGCTGAATCTAACGTGACAGCCAAACCTTCTGGAACATTTTTAAGCTGTATATTATCAGCGGTAATTTCCGCTGTGGATGCTGATTCTCCAAACATGAGCACATATATGGCTACCTTTGATGTAGAGCTATCCGCAAGAGACACTCCATTTGGTAGATATGAGCTGATGTCTACTGTTGTTGTAAATGAGCCTGTCAAATCTGAAAGGTTGATAACCGAATCAGGAATTGTGATGCTAGTAACATCATTTAAGGCTCCTGCCTCACCAATAATCATTACTGATGAAGGATCAGTCTTTATTGAATCAAGTGTAAGCTCCGGTGAAAGAGTTCCGCTTGTTTTTACCACTACATCTACAGCCTTTGTGCTAGAGAAATTAACACTGACTGTAACAGTCGATACAGAAAGATTTAACTCTCTTGAATCAACCTCTTCTCCCTTTGCTGTATAGAACTTAGGGATAACGCTTTCTGTAAAGTTGTTTTCAACGCCTGTTATGTTGGCTGTTGCAACAACGCTATCGATTATAGAAACCACAGCTTCTGGGCCCGTTACTGTTATAACTGTTGGGCTGCAGGTGACAGAATTAACCGCAAGACCACTTTCCAGTGTGCCTGTAGTCTGGGCATTTATAACAAATCTCTCTGTCTGCTCATCCTCAAGGACAACATAGAGATAGTTTTGCTTACTTGAGATAGTAATGTAATTTGCATATGTTTTAGCACTGATTGTAACAGGAATGCGCTCTTCATTTTCAAGATTATTCATATCCGCAACAGCAGAAAAATCTGAAGGTGAAAGCTTTTCTATGATGGAACGCTTCGCTGTTACTCTAAAGCTGACAGTATTAACTCCGTCTTTTATCTCATAAAGCTTTCCTGCTGTTCTAAGCACATCTTCGTTGGTGACAGAAACTACAGCGGTGAAGGTCCTAGTCTGGGTTGGGTCATCGATATTGACCACAACTAACCATAATAAGAAGGAGAACACAACCGCTAAAATCTTTACTCCAACATCTTTTGTGAGGGCTTTAATAATCTTTTGCTTCATACTAACCCTCCTTCTCAGCCACGTTTAAGCTGTCTTCTTTGTCAGGATTCTGTATCTTCTTGAGTTCAGCAATAAGCTCATCTTCTTTAACATCTCTAACTATACGTCCTTCTCTTGCATAGGAAACAGTTCCTGTCTCCTCAGAAACGACGATAGTAAGCGAATCAGAAACCTCACTTATACCAACTGCCGCTCTATGTCTTGTACCTAAATCCTTAGACAAACCCATGTTATCTGAAAGTGGTAAATAGCAGGTAGCCGATACAACTCGGTCCCCGCGCACAATAACAGCACCATCGTGCAATGGTGTGTTTTTCTCAAAAATATTTATAAGAAGCTGTCTGGTAACGAGAGCATCAAGGCTAATACCTGTTCTCTCAAACTCGGTCAGCTGCATATCGTTTTCAACTACAATAAGAGCACCAGTCTTAACTGTGCCCATCTCATAGCATGCTGTAACCATTCCTGTAATGGTTGAATCGTCAAATTTCTTAGCGCCAGTCTTAAGTAAGTTCCATGAGAACATTGAGGTAATTTTACGTCTACCTATCTGCTCTAAGACACGTCTAAGCTCTGGCTGGAAAACCACAATGAGAACTGTAACCGCAACGGAAACCAGTTTTTCTCCTAACCACAGGATAGTGTTCATCTGGAAAATGGCAGCCAAAACAAAGAATAGCATGATTATAATGACGCCTCTGATAAGCATCCATACTCGGCTATTCTTCACCCATACCAACAGATGATACATAAAGTATGCAATTATGAAAATTTCTATGACATCTGTAATGGAAACATCTGGAATATTTACATTGAAATAATCATCG
>JAILPB010000045.1 GCA_024690485.1 Butyrivibrio sp.
TGCTTCAGAATCCATTATGTACTGAAGATGTTTTTCCTTAGAGAACTTAGCTCCGCTCACAGTAAGCTTTTCAAGGTTCTCTATATCTGTGATCTTCATCTTATCAAATATGTCCTGATCCGGGGATCTGTATGTACGGTAGCCATTGTAATAATCAGGAGTTGAATAGATATTGCAATTGCTTGCAGGACCTCCCACAATTGCAGCACTCTCGATCCTTGCCGTAGCAGGCTGCCAGCTCTCATATCCAAATATGTCAACCACAAATCCAAGTAGCATAAGAAAACAAATTGCCGCAGCAATCGCAAGACTTCCCAGATGCTTGAAGCTTGCCTTAAAGTCAAATTCGTAAATGGTCTCCATTACTGCATGGACAATAAGTAGCCCCGGAATGATTCCCCAGATGATACTAAGCTTATTGCTTGCTTCTCCAAATGAATAGATGAGAAGCCCAAAGTAAAATGCCGCAACAACTTCTATAACTACTTTTATTACGGGCTTTGTTACCTTAAATGCCATAGCCTTTCCTGCTGATTCTGATGGTCTTTTAACTACAAAGTATCTTGAAAAAGCAAATATGATCACAGTAGCTATCACTGATAGAACAAGATATACTGCCACATTTCCCAAATAGAAAACCTGCTGGCTTTCATTTGAACCATAGAAAAGTCCGCTTGTAATCGCCTCATATATTCCTATAGGAGATATCATTGAAACTACCATATCGTTGTTTTCAATGTAACTGCTAAATAAAAACATTGAAATAAGCTCTCTGACCATAAGCTCAATTGCAGGGAAAATTGCAGCAAATACACCGCAGCCCAAAACCGCAACGATCCAGTGTCCAGTAAGAGATGCTGCCAGAACACATACCTCGTAATTAAGAATATACATGAGTATGGTTATCACTCCGCATATGAGAAAATTCGGAACATATTGCGGAACGAGATAATATCTTGAAAGTCCAAAGCCCATTGTGATGAGATGGCAGATTGTAAAGGGAATTACAAAAATCAGTATTCCATTAAGATTTACCACGTCAAAGAGCTTCTGCCTTTTTACAGGTATGGAACCATACAGATCCATCATTCTTCTGTCAAAAAGATAGTTATATCCCTGAATGGCATTTATAAGTCCAAGTCCAAGAACTGTCATTATAAGAAGCGGATTAGTCATTCCGCCGCACATCCTAAAGAAGTTCACTCTTACGTCATTAAAGTTAGTTACTGCAGAAGCAAGCCTGTTCTCATATCTGTTTGCAAGCATAAATGCCATAACTATCTGAGCAAAAAAGTTTCCGGCAATAGATAATGCGATGGGCCAAAGTCTTCTCTTAATGTTTTCCCTCATAAGATCAGCAAATAATCTTTTTGATGTCATATCCTTCTACCCCCGTTTCACTTATAAATATCTCTTCAAGGGACAGCGGCAAGATTTCCATAAATACAGGACTCTCTGCCCTTAAAGCCTCACTTATTTCATCCTCCTGACCTCTTATCGTCATTGTGCAAAGTCTTCCTCTGCTCTCCTCTGTGAGAACGCAAAGGCTCTTCATTATGCGCTCCCTGCTCTCATCATCCCTGAATACACACTGAAGCTTATGTACGTCAGCCTTGGCATCATCAAGATTTCTTGAGAGAAGTATTCCGCCCTTGTGAAGAAGTCCCACAGTATCGCATATATCTTCAAGCTCTCTAAGGTTATGTGAAGCGATAACCGGAGTAAACTTTCTACTGGACATATCGCCTGCCATAAGGCTCTTTACTGCCTGTCTCATTACCGGATCAAGCCCGTCAAAAGTCTCATCGCAGTACATGTATCTTGTGTTTGCGCATATGCCCAGTATTACGCTGAGCTGCTTCTTCATTCCCTTTGAAAAAGTGTTGATCTTTCTCTTTTTGTTAAGTCCGAAGCTGTTCATCAGAGATTCGAATCTGGCCAGGTTATATCCCTGATAAACTTTGCTGTAGAACGTTGCCATTTCCAAAGGAGTGCTGTTTGAAAAGAACGCAGCATCATCAGATATATAGAAAATTTCCCTCTTTACATCAGGATTCTCAAAAACCGGTCTTCCATCAATCATAATGGTTCCCCTGTCCGGTTTTAAAACTCCGGCTGCCATTCTAAGAAAAGTACTCTTACCGGCTCCGTTTGTTCCGACAAGTCCGAAAACCTGCCCGTCTTCTATGGTTAAGTCGATACCGCTTATCGCAACAATATCATCGAATTGTTTTGATATGTTATTTGCCTGTATCATTTCTCCCTCCTATTTATGCCTTTTTCAATCTGCCCCTTATAAAACTATCGATTTCTTCATAGGATACTCCCAGGTTTTTAGCATCATCGATAAGTCGCATAAGTTTATCAAAAAACTCATTCTTCCTTGCAGGAAGCACTTCATTTACTGATGCTGCAAATCTGCCTCTTCCAGCTACCGAATAGCAAAATCCCCTCTGCTCAAGCGCATCGTAAGCCTTCTGAACTGTGTTTGGATTTATTGATAAATCCATTGCCAGAGCTCTTACTGACGGAAGTGACTCATCCGCGCCTATTACCCCGCACAGGATAAGCTCCTCCAGCTTGCTCGATATCTGTTCATAAAGAGGTCTCTTATCACGAAAGTCAATTTCAATAAGCATGTTTCCCTCCTATGTTTTTACTGTACTAACACAACTAGTACACTTAGATAGTACAGTAGTGTTTTTATTATGTCAACAGAAAAGTGGAAACTATTTTCATATTATTGGGAATAATGTTAGAAACAATCACATGAATAGGAATACAAAAAGACCCCCCGTATCAATTCAGGCACAGGGAGTCTCTATATATTTAAAAAGCAATTTCACTCAATTGTTTTGTAAAAAGCCAAAAGGACCTTCCGGTTTTTATCGGAAAGTCCTCCATTAGTTTGATCATATTCTTACAGGAACTCCCTTTTCTTTAAGGAACTCCTTAACTTCACTTATCTCAAGCTCCTTGTAATGGAAAAGCGATGCCGCCAGGGCTGCGTCTGCCCCTCCTGTAGTAAGTGCTTCATAGAAATGTTCTTTTTTCCCTGCTCCACCTGACGCAATTACAGGAATTGAAACCGCATCAGCCACAGCTCTTGTAAGCTCTAAGTCATAGCCTTCTTTCGTGCCATCTCCGTCCATGCTTGTCAAAAGAATCTCGCCTGCACCAAGGCTCTCTGCTTTCTTAGCCCATTCTATGGCATCGATTCCCATATCGATTCTTCCGCCGTTTTTAAATATATTAAAGCCGCCATCTTCGCGCCTTTTTGCATCAATCGCAACTACGATACACTGGGATCCAAATTTCTCTGCACCCTCCGCAATAAGCTCAGGTCTGTTTATAGCAGCGGAGTTTATTGCAACTTTATCTGCACCTTCCCTGAGGATTCCCCTCATATCATCAACGGTTCTTATTCCTCCGCCTACCGTAAAGGGTATAAAAACTTCCTTTGCAACTTTTCTAACAAGATCAGTCACGGTCTCTCTGGCATCTGATGTAGCTGTAATATCAAGAAACACCAGCTCATCAGCTCCTGCCTCGGAGTAAGCTTTTCCTACTTCCACAGGATCTCCGGCATCCCTTAGTTCCACAAAATTTATTCCTTTAACAACTCGTCCATCCTTAACATCAAGGCATGGGATTATTCTTTTTGTCAGCATAAATTTCTATCCTTTTTGTAGTAAATCCATATGCTTACTAACACAGTGGCATGCTAAATCTACTGTTTACGAAGCATATCTTTATTCCTGCAATAATACATCCATCACACATTCAGGAAATTTCTAAGTATTTCCATGCCTACATCTGAACTCTTCTCGGGGTGGAACTGGCAAGCAAAAATATTTCCCTGTTCCACAGATGCATGAATCGTCGTACCATAATCTGTCGTTGCCGTAACTATATCCTTATTTTCTGCTTCCAAATAATATGAATGGACAAAGTACACGTATGCACCCTCATCTATTCCCTTGAACAGCCTTCCTGGATTAGGATATTTCAGATCGTTCCAGCCAATCTGCGGAATTTTAAGTCTTCCGTTATCATCAGGAATTCTCTTGATTTTTCCATTTAAAATGCCCAGACCGGAAACTCCTTCTGATTCCTCACTTGAATCAAAAAGAAGCTGCAAGCCCAGGCATATACCCATAAAGGGAGTATCTTTTTCGCATACAGTCTGGATAACTTCTCTCAGACCATACTCATTTATTTTGTTCATTGCATCACCAAAAGACCCTACTCCGGGCAATACCACTCTGTCAGCCCTATAGATATCTTCGGGATTTCTGGTTACGCATACATCTTTTCCGAGAAATTGAAAAGCTTTTTCAACACTCTTAATGTTACCGGCATCATAATCAATTATAGCAAGCATCAAATCTCATCTCCTGGTGGGATATCGATTCTCAGCTTCCTGATGAAGGCATGAGTTTTTCAATTGAACCAGTAACTTCCATGATTCTCTTGGTGTAAGCAGCGGGATCATCAAGCTTGTTAATCTCAGCAATATCCGCTTCACTCAGGCCATATGAGGAACTAAGTATCGATTCGATATTAGAATACACGCTTTGTACCTCATTGACAACCTGATATTCTTCAGCTTCTTTTAAAATGTCATCTTTAGTGCGCACAGCTTTAAGCAGATTATCTACTGCTTCATCCTTCATATTCATGGAAATATAGCTGTTATAGGAATCAAGATAATACTGGGCACTGGTCATTACCCTTGCCTTATGATAAAGAAGATTTTGCTCCTCATTCAAAGTTTTTCCATACAAAAGCTTATATGCAGCCTTGTAATCCTGATTCTTGTAAGCTGTCTCTGCTCTGCCCATAATAATTCTTCCCGGCAGTATTATTGCAGGTAAGCTGCAAAGTATTCCTATGCTGACTGCAAAGAGCATAGCGATGGCAACCTTCTTAGGAGCAAGAGCCTTCTCCGGCTTTCCGTCATCAACCTTCTTTTTCTTTTCCTTCTTAGGCTTCTTCTCCTTTGGAGGCTTTGGTTTCTTTTCCTTCGGAGGCTTTTTCTCCTTAGGTTTTTTCTCTTTCTTTTCCTTCTTTTCTTTCTTTTTCTTCTTACCGTCTTCTGCTGCAAGCTCATCCATCACCTGCTGATTTTCATCAGTAAGGCTGGCAAGCTCATCTGCTTCAGTCTTAGGATTTAGATCCTCATCAGTCTGAGTAAGAATCTTAAAGAGGAATGCAAAGAATGCAAGTAAAGGATTAACTCCCTTCTTACGTTTCTTTCCCTTTCCTTCGGCGGCATCTTCGGGGCCACTTTCGCCAAGTCTAAGCTCCATGTCATCATAGTCGCCGCCCTTATCATCCACTTCGTCAGGATCCGGTATATCCTCTGAAAGCCCCATTTCATCAAGGCCTTCCTCAGTAAGTGCACCAAGAATGTCCTCTGGCATATCCTCAGGATTTTCAGCAGGTTCTTCTCCGGAGCTCTCTCCGTCCTCTGAAACCATTGAACTAAGGTCTATCTCCTCAGGCTCCTCACCCTCCTTAGCATCGATGTGGGCTGTATTCTCAAGGTCTTCAACATCATCGCTTGCAAGGCTGTTCATTATAGCATCAAGGTCAGGCATGTCAACATCAGCAGGTTCACCGCCTCCCTCGTCTCCACCAAGTTCAGCAAGCATTCCGTCCAGTTCCATTTCAGAACCAAAATCTTCGCCTGATCCATCAGCATCCAGATCATCTGCGCCGCCGACATCCTTGAGCATATCATCAAGTTCAGCGCTTACAGAATCAAAGCTGATGTCATCATCACCTGC
>JAILPB010000029.1 GCA_024690485.1 Butyrivibrio sp.
AGCCTGTCCTTATCGCCTCTAACAAGAACGTCTGAATAGGAATCAATAGTAAAGTCGGTGCCAAGTGGCTTTAGCTTATCCGCATAGTACTCCCTTATGGGATTTACGGCTTCCGCTAAATAAAACTCCTCTTCCTTAACGCTTAGATCAAGGAACTCATCCCCTGATGATGAGATGATTCGTGCAACATACTTTTCGATTTCCTCTGCGTTATTCTCTATCTTATCTCCGACTTCGCGAAGCTTTTCTTCATCCCTATACAGATTTTTTCTAAGTGCCGCAGCATAGAGCTTTATGGCAGAAATAGGTGTCTTCATATCGTGGGACAGGGACAAAAGAAACACATTCTTTTCCTTTTGAAGCTCCAGGTTTCTTCGCTTTTCTTCCTCAAGCTTTTCACGGAGCATATCAAGCCCCCACAGAAACCTTCCAAAGTATTTGTTCTTCTCCTCGGCAAGGGGAATGGACAGGTTTCCTTTCGATAACTGAGCAGGATACTCGGATATCTTATTAAAAGTCCTGATAATGGAATTGTAGATATATATAAGGAAAAGAATAAGCGTACAAACAACAACTGCTACCACAACCAGCGAAGATCTAAAGAATCCCTCTCTCTCCTTTGACAGGTCAACTCTATATTCTATGCGGTACAGATCCCCGTCTATATCAGCTATGTGGTAGTCATTTCCCGCATTAAAAAAGCTATCGCTGTTTTCAGAGGTTCTTAAAAATACTCCGGTTATGGTGTCATACCTACCTAAATCAAAATCCACTTCCCCGTCAGCATCATTCACCTCAATGCTCTTTCCGGCATCTGCAAGCTCCCTTAACTCATTTTCCACTCTGTTTATTTCTATCTTGTATAAATTAAGGAACTCTCCGCTTTTTTTGCGCGCAAAAAGCAGTACTGTTCCTGTTATAAGAAGCAGTACTACCACTAGTATTATGCACATCCTAAGATAGCTTCTTAGGACCACGTTTTTTTCTTCAGGATTATTCGTACCGGTACCCCTTTCCCCAGACAGTCAGGATCTTCTTTGGATTTTTAGGATCATCCTCAAGTTTTTCCCGTAGCCACCTGATGTGAACTGTGAGAGTCTGGGCTTCCGATTCAGAATCTGAACCCCAGACCGTGCTGAATATATATGATTTTAAAAGTGTCTGCCCTTTATTTTCCATAAGGAGCTTTAAAAGCTCAAACTCCTTGGCAGTTGCATCCACTATTTTTCCGTCCTTTAAAATCTGCTCATGAACCACGTCCAGCGTGATATTGCCATCTGTGAATTCATCTGTTGCAAGTCTTCTTTTAAAAATGCCCTTTATCTTGGCTATTAAAATATCTATGTCGTAGGGCTTTTCAATATAGTCATCTGCCCCGTTAATAATGGCAGATAGCTTGTCATCCTTACCAAGCTTTGCACTCACCATTAAAACAGGAGTGTTTGATTTCTCCCTGACCTTATTTAATATCCTCATGCCACTTGCCCCGGGGAGCATGATATCAAGCACAAGAAGCCTTGCTCCGTATTTTTCATACAGAGCAAGGGCCTTGTCACCGTCCCCTACACAGGATACGGTATATCCTTCGTTTCTCAAAAAATCTGCAAGAACTTCCCTAAGTTCCTCGTTATCTTCAACCACCAGGATATCAGTCATACAATAATTACCATCCCATCTCCATGAGCCAGTTGTTTAAGTTTCTCTCCCTGTCTCTTAAATCTTCAGCTTTTTCATAGCTTCCAAGCTTGTACTCACCCTGAATATTGCCATCTACTATATATAAAACTCTTGAACACTTGGCAGCGACCTTGGCATCGTGAGTTACAAGCATCACTGTTGTTCCCTCTCTGTTTAGCTTAACCATCTCACACATTACTTCATCGGAGGCTGTGCGGTTCAAGGCTCCTGTTGGCTCATCAGCAAAAATCACCTTGGGGCTATTTATCATACTTCTGCAGATGCAGGCTCTCTGAAGCTGTCCGCCGGACACCTCATTTATATCATTCTCAGCGGTATCCTCGATTCCAAGCTTTTTCATAAGTGCTCTTCCTCTCTTTTCAGTGAAGGCTCTGCTCTCCTTGGCTTTTTTGGACTTAACAGCCGGCAATATTATATTATCTAAAATAGAGAGGTTTTTCATCATATACATCTGCTGAAAAATAAATCCCATGTCATCAAGTCTTACATCTGCCATCTCATTATCACTAAGGGCTGAGAGCTCCTTTCCGCAAAAGGAGACGCTTCCTGCAGTCATTCTGTCCATGCCGGACACAGTATATAAAAGTGTTGATTTTCCTGAACCGGAGGGACCCATAACAGCAACCATCTCGCCCTCATCTATTGAAAAGTTCACGTTCCTAAGCACATTGTTCTGCTTTTTATTTACCACATAGGTCTTGCAAAGATCCTTAACATCTATAACTGTTTTCATAATCGAATTCTCCTTATCTGTAATCACTAATCACTCAATATTTCCCATGTCCTCGGGGCGTACAGTCCCTGCATATAAAGATGTGACAAAGGTTGAAACAACAACTGCTGCCGACAAGATAACCGGGTATATAACAAATACTTCAAGGGGCTTAACATTGTATTCAATGCCTGAAAGCGCACCCATTATGGCAAAAATCCTGTCGCAGACAAGTCTTGTAAAGGGAACTGTAAGTATCCCTGAAACAGCCGTTGCAATCACCATAAGAACCACAAATCTCAGGGTGTGCTGCAAGCTTACGGATCTTGACTTAAATCCGATAGCCTTCATAAGGGCGATCTCGCCGGTCTCTTTACTTATGAAAGATCTCTCCATAAGAACGCTTACTAGGGCTGCGATTATAACTGCGATTATCAGAACCAGATTTTTAGCGTAGTTTACTGCTGTTGCAGAATTAGTGGATATGTCTACATATTCTGCCTTGTTATAGATTTTATCTGTATCAAAGACATCCTTAAGTTTCAGGATTCTCTCATTTATTACTTCTTCCGAAGGATCATCATCAAAATCAATCTGGAAAGCATGGGCTGATGATGCATCAGTGTCATTTAGGGGCACATCCTGGTGAAGTCTTCCCACACGTCCAAGCTGGTTGAAGGATGAAAAAGTTGCGGTTATAAGATAATCCTTTTTCTCGCCGCCTATTTCGAGAGTGATCTTATCTCCAATTGATGCTCCAAGGTCATCCAGAATCTGCTGGGTAAAAGCAACTTCATTCTCGTATAAAGGAGCTGTTCCTTCGCTGTATACATAGTCAGTTGTCTTTGTGCGCTTGCACTGCTGCATTACGATCTGAGTCTTTTCATTTTTAAACTCAGCAGGAATCGTATACATAAGCTCTACATGTACTTTTCCGGGCATGCCGTTTTCCTTAAGATCATCCTCAATGTCGCTGATTGTCTTATTTAGTACATCCTCATCAGTAGATCCCATGGCATCCATGATTTTTTCAGTGGAAGCATAAAAAACATCACTGTAGGTTGTTCCCATAAGGAAAAGGAGTCTCTCACTAACCAGTGTATTTGCTGTATTTGCAAGCATTGTTATAAGAAGGAGACATACAGTAAAGGTTACGAGCATGCTTATATACTGCTTTGGCTTACTTAATACATCATTTAATGCAAGGAAAAGATTTCCGGGGAGCTTGCTCTTTGAGAGCTTAAGCGCCGACTTTTGCTGGTATCTCTCACCGGTCTCACCGTTTCTTACAGCATCTATCGGAGAGAGCTTTTTAATGCTCCTTGTGCAGCCGTAGCAGAAGGAAACTATGATCACAACAACTGCTATAGCGCTTACAATTCCGATAAGAGTGTTGTCGTCATTTCCAAGAACCATTCTCTCGCTTACGCTTTTAAGAAGGAATGCTCCAAAGGGAATACTAAGGAAGTATCCGATAACTGCACCTACGCAAGAAATGAACAGATACTTTATAAGGTAAAGTCCTCTGATGGCTGAAGTCTTAACTCCAACAGCTTTCATAACGCCGATCTCTCTAAAGTCCTCTGAAAGTGTAAACTTAATTGTGAATGACAGCATCGCAAAGGATATGAGAATAAGACAAATGCTGACTATCATAAGAAGTCCCGCTGTGATCATATCAAGCATATATGTAAGCTTAAATACTGATCTCTCATTTGCAAAAAGTGCACCCTGAATATCTGAAAGGTCCTTTTTAAGGCTCTTTAAATCATCTGTGAAAATGTAGTTAATGCTTCCGCTGTAGGAAAGTCTGATTTCTTCTTTTTCAAGATACTTTTCAACGTCGCTGCCGTTCATGAGGATTCTGGGATTTCCCATGTAAGGTGAGCCAAAGAGCACATCCTTAATATATCCATCCAGAACAAACTCCTGCTCCACGCCTTCCATCTCAAGGGTAACCGTATCGCCTATGTGAGTTTTACTCTCATCTGCAAGAAGTCCTCCAACATAGATATGTCCCTTTGGAACCTCAGTTATCTCTTCATCATTTCTGTTAAAGTACGTCAGTTTTGCATCATCTATAGAAGTGATAACTCCGGGATTTTCGAAATCCACATACTTCTTACCGTTCTTTTTGATATTCTTTGAAGCGATAAAAAGTATATCCTCTCTCCTGTTTTCCTTAACAGAAGGCGCCTCATCGATTGCCTTTTCTGCCGGGCATTCGCCGCCTGTTCTAAGGGCAACTACTACGTAATCGGACATCCCTGCCTTATCGCAGAAGTAGTCGATACCACCGTAAACGGAAAACATATTGTTGACACTGCTTGATGCAAACATTGCTGACATGATTACAAAAAGCAGCAAAACCGTATTCATGATCTTTTTTCGTTTCAGATCATTTTTTAGAATTCTGAAAAACATGCTTGTGTCCTCTCTTTCTTTATCGATCGTACACAATATAGCAAGGAAATTATTAAACAATCCTTAAATGGAAATTCGCAGTAAATGCGGGTTTCTGTATGAACGTTCAAGAAGTCATACTCCATAAGTATAATACAAATGCCTGTTTTTATGCATAAAAAGCGGCAGAGCTTAAACTCTGCCGTCTTGAAAATCTTTATTATATGATTATCTCTTGATCTTGGTCTTGATTGAATACTCACCGCAACGGCTCTGTTTCTGTACGCCGTGCATATTGATCTTAACGTAAACGATCTGACCCTTCTTTACCTTGATAGACTTTTTGCCTGTAACAGTTTTCTTCAAAGTTTCAGTACCCTTTGCCACTCTTGACTTATTATAAACTGTGAAATCAAGCTTACTGAAAAGATCATCTCCGACATCATTGTTGCTAACCTTAATGGTCATCTTACCAGTCTTGTTAGCCTTGATTTTGAAAATATCAACGTCTCCTGCGTAATCAAGCTTACCGTAGATTCTCTTACCTGCTTTATAGGTCTTTGCCTTCTTAGCTGTGTTAAAGCTGTTAGACTCATCTCCTGCGTTTATTGTAAGAGAAGTCATCCATGCTACATTCCAGTCTTTCTTATCAATTCTGATATACTTTGTCTCGCCGGCTTCAAGACCTACATTAACTGTGAGTCCGCTACCTGTGAAGTATCCTGAATAGTCAAGTCCCTCAATTGCTTTACCATTCTTGCTGTAGAAAGCATATCCGGGCCAAACGTCTCCGCCTGTCTGAGAAAATGTCACTTCAGCCACTGCCTCTGTTGCATAAGGATTGGTAAACTTATACCATCTCTCGCCATAAAGGTCTTTGCTTGATAATGAACCTTCCTTAAATGCGTTATTTCCAATCTCTTCTGCTGTTGCGATTGAAATGTTTGTTGCAGGGCTATCAAAATTCTTTGGTGCAGCAGCCTCTACTGTTAACTTCTCTGCTCCTGCGAATGTTCCCCCTGTGATTGCCAGTGAAAGCGCAAGCATGACTCCCAAAACTTTTTTAAACATTTTTTCTTCCTCCATCAATATTAAGTTTTTTTGGAACGAAATATGTATACCATAATATGCGGCTTTGTAATGCGCCTATTTGGCGAGATGAAGGATTTTATTTGATTTATTGAACCATATATCGCATAAATACAGATATATTCTACTCTTTTCGCGGAATATCTTTTCCGGATAAGTCTATATAGTATTCTTTAAGGGCCTGTGCCCAATATTTCTCAGGAATTGCGGGCCATCTCACAACTCCCAGTTCGTCTTCGCAAAGGCGCATGGCTTTAAGAAGAACCGCCTCACTTAAGTCCACGCCTGTCCTTATGGTATGCATTGCAAGAGCAGCCCAGGCGGGAGCGTATTCCTTAAGGCCGCTTTTTTCAAATTCCTTTAAAATCTGGGATTTATCGTATTTTATCTGAATAAGCTCATCTTCCCAGCCGGTTCTTCCGCTGTGGATTATGGCAAACTGCGCCATTCCGTCATAGTTCCATGGGATTCCCACAGATCCGGGGTTTATTGCCTTTTTATCACGATATGAAAAGCTCTCCTGAACGTGAGTATGCCCGTGAAGAAGAAGCCCTGTCTTTTGCTTATTTAAAATGCGCTTTGTGTTCCTTTTATCGCCAAAAAGCAGCTCCGTTGTTGATGTCGGTGAACCATGACAATACTCAAAGCCCGGCGCTTTCTTTGGATCAAATATGCCGTAGACCGGAAGTGATTCAAAAAAATCAAAATCTTTGTCGGTAAGTCTCTCATAGGTATATAAGAGATTGCCGCTGCCTGAACCTTTAGACCAGGTGTCCTCACCTTTTTTTCTATAATCAAGAAGATAATCCTCTCTGTTTCCCCTAACGATATAACAGTTAAAATACTGTTTTAAAACGTATATAAGTTCCATGGTTTTTTGAGGATTGGGACAATCTGACACATAGTCGCCAAGTAATATGTAGTTTGTAATGCCTTTTTTCATGCAGTAGTCTATGCATGCCTGAAGTGCAACGTGATTACTATGCACATCGCTGAAAATTGCTATATCCACAGCTTCCTCCCCGGAAAATCTCTTTTTTACTATAGTACCATCTTTTTCTTTGATTTTTATATTTTTATAATAAGCAGTTAATATACAAAAAATATCCTCTGTGCGAAAATATATTATGATATAGGAGAAAAGGTCAAAATGCATACATGTTAAGCATTTTAACTTTATGGTCTAAGCAAATATGAGGATATTCTTTTTCCCGCATTCATGCAGTTAAATGGAGGTAAAACATGGGAAATCGTGAAGATTTGATTCGCTCTTTGGCAGGTGTTATGGGAATGAGTGGCGAAGCCACAAAAAAGGATTCACACTTTGATCCCGCAACAGGAACATTATACTGTGGAAGCGTTGTTTTTTCACAGAGCGATATTAAGGCAGCCAGAGAATTCTGCGAGAATAATATGAAAAAAATGAATGATATCCAGGACGCTGCAGCAATGTATTACGAGATAGCTGCTTCTGCTATCGCTCTTCTTGAGCAGGATAGCGTAAAGAATGGCGGCCGAGTTGTTATGAAGGAATAAATTATTGTGAAGAAATATATATAGAAATCGTTTCTATGCAAAATCGGTACTGCAATCGCTTGCAATACCGATTTTCGTTTATCAGTTCATTAAGTTTTCAGTTCAGATAAGATCCTTTATCTTGGAAAATGCAGCCTCATCTCCAACTATTGTAAAGTCAGGATGCATCTGCAAAATAGACGCGGGAACCTCCGGTGTTACGGGGCCAAACAAAGCTGCTTTTACGATATCTGCCTTGTTTTCACCGTTTACAACCATGAGAACTTTCCTTGCCTGCATGATTGATTTAATGCCCATTGTATAGGCCTGCTTTGGCACTTCGCCCTCACTTCCAAAGAATCTGGTGTTGGACTTAATTGTGCTCTCTGTGAGATCAACGCAATGTGTGCGAAGTTCGAAGGCTTCTCCGGGCTCATTGAAACCGATATGACCATCTGTTCCGATTCCAAGGAGCTGCAGGTCAATTCCTCCTGCTTTTCTGATAATTTCTTCATACTCCCTGCAGGCTTCATCGCTGTCAGGATTGGCTCCGTCAGGCACATGAATGTTCTCCTCTGGCACATTTACATAGTTAAAGAAATTATCATGCATAAAATACCAGTAGCTCTGCTCGTGATCTCTCTTTAATCCTCTGTACTCATCAAGGTTGATCGTTGTTACTTCCGAAAAATCAATATCTCCCTTATTGTACCAGTCAATAAGCTGCTTGTAGGTTCCAACAGGAGTTCCTCCCGTAGCAAGTCCAAGAACACAACCGGGCTTCATAATGACCTGTGCGGAAATAATATTTGCGGCCTTTCTTGACATATCATTGTAGTCTTTTGCACTGACTATCTTCATTTTCTTATCCTCCAGAATTTGTATTCATTCTGTGACTTTCCGGTCTTTCGCTGCAGAATGTCAACTATTCCTATCTGATATCCACTTGCCTAAAATAAAAGTTCCCCTCCTTTTATCTGGCAAATATCCGGATAATTAGTGAGCCCGCTCATACTCACATCACATATTGTACTCGTAATTTCGTCTACTATCCAGTGATAGTTTTAACACATTCCGTAATAATCAAGAACGTAAAGAGCAAACAGTGAGTTGGACCATGCAAACCAGTCTCTTGTGTACTTCTTTGGATCATCCTTATGGAAGCCCTCGTGCATATAGAAAGTATCTGCATCTGTGCTTACAAGCATATCCAGAAGTTCTTTCCTCTCCTTATCATCAGCACTTGTAAGTCCCTGCATTGAAAGGGCAATATGCCAGATGTAATTATCAGGAGTATGGGGTGAACCGATACCCTTTGCGGCTTCTCCGACGTAGTAATACGGATTGTTCTGACTAAGGACATCCGCTCTTGTTCTTAAGTAAACAGTATCCTTTTTATCAATTGATGTGATCCATGGAATAGATAAAAGACTTGGCACATTGGCATCGTCCATCCTGTTTGTGTGTCCCATGGCATCTGTCTCGTAGACATATATCTTTTCGCCGGCTTCATTGGTTATGAAAGCATGCTCGCTTAACCCCTTTTCCACTGCATCCCTTATTATGTCTGCCTTATTTGCCATCTCCTGCTCACCTATATGAGCAGCGATTTTCTTAATATATGTAAGGACATCTACCGCAAAGAGATTTGCAGGAATGAGGTATCCATACTTGCAGGCATCATCACTTGGTCTAAAGCCTGACCAGATAAGGCCGCATCGGGCAACCTCGGCACCTTTTCCGTTATTTATAAGGGTATCTGAAGGTGGGCAGTTATCTCTTTCAAAGTAGTAGGTTGAATCCGCAGAATGATTCTGCTCTGTTGCCATAACCTTCAGGATGATCCTAAGGCCCTCTTTTATCTCATCATCGATTATTCCATAATCGTCTGTGATCTCCAGATAATGATCAAGAAGTCTTACAGGGTAACATAAGGAATCAAGCTCGTACTTTCTCTCCCAGTCCCAGGGATTGTCGTCAGTTCTGTCCTTTGCCCAGCATCTGCCGTTTGCTTCAGTATTAAAAGCGTTGGCGTAAGGGTCGATATTTATCTGCTCAAACTGCTTTCTTATAACGCCGCCAACAATATCCTTTAAGGGCTCGCAGCCTTCCTTCATCATAAAAGGAGCATAGTGGCATACCTGAGCACTTGAGTCTCTAAGCCACATAGCTTCAATATCTCCGGTAATAAGGAAAGTCTTACCATCTGTAAGGCACTGCATTGTCGTTTCTGCAGTATTTACAAAGCACTTTTTAAACATGGTAACAAGCTTACTGCTTGCACCCTTCTCTTCAATTTCCTTTGAAAGCTCCTCTGCAAGGTTCTTTACGCAGGTAATTATCTCTTTTTCTTTTTGGTTGTCTCTTATATAGCTCACCCTTACACCTCCCTACGCATTTTTCTTATTTTCAAGCTTCAAAATTATTTGCTTTTGCAAACTCTATAAGTCTGTCCACTGTAGTAAATGCAAGTCCTGTAACTGTATCTGCGCAGCCATAGTAAATTGCGATTCTGCCTGTTGATGCATCTGTAAGAGCAGCGCAGGGGAATACAACGTTTGGCACGTCTCCGCATAGTTCATAGAGTTCTCTTGGAGCAAGGATATAATACTTTGATCTATACTTAACCTTCCAGGGCTCGTCCTTATCAAGGATTGCACAGCCCATGCGATATACAAAACCGTTACAGGTGTTTATTACGCCGTGATAGATAAGAAGCCATCCCTCATCAGTCTCGATAGGTGAAGGTCCGGGGCCGATCTTGGTTGACTGCCATGCGGATTCATCTCCTTTTATTGTTCCCATAACATATCTGTGGTGTCCCCAGTACTCAAGATCAGGGCTCTGGCTGTAGAAAATATCTCCAAAAGGAGTGTGCCCTGTATCAGAAGGTCGGCTAAGCATCGCATACTTTCCGTTTATTTTTCTTGGGAAAAGCACGCCGTTTCTGTTATAAGGAAGGAATGCATTTTCCAGCTGTACAAAGGTCTTAAAATCATAGGTATATGCAATTCCGATTGTGGGGCCGTGGTAGCCGTTGCACCATGTAATATAGTATCTGTCCTCGATGAATACGCATCTTGGATCGTATCTGTATTCTCTTTTTGCAATCTCTCCATCTTCGCAGACAAACTGAATAGGCTCGTGATTTATCTCCCAGTGAATGCCGTCCTTACTAAAACCTGCAAAGATATCCATGCTGATTGAAAGTGAATCACATCTGAAAACACCTGCATATCCATCCCCAAAGGGAACCGCAGCACTGTTAAAAATACTGTTAGATGTAGGGATCTCATATCTTTCGATTATGGGATTTTCAGAATATCTCCATACAGGCCCCTTCTCTCCCTCAGGGCAATCCTGCCAGGGAATGTTCTTCAACTCTTTTCCTATGATCTTACTCATAAACAACAACCTCCAATTATATAAAGTCTTTTTGTTTTTCTTTAATTTTTGCTCTCCCCAAAAGAGCCTTCCCCTTCATTTGTGAAAGATCCAATAAAGGCTTTCACTTTATGTAGAAACATTTCTCCAAATCCTGCTTCCGCCTTAGGAAGCTTTGCGCCCTCTCCCGCTGCAAAGATATAGTCAAGAATAAGGGGCTGCGGATAATGTGTATTTTCCATATTTTCAGCGCTACCATCCATGGCAACTGTTAGTGACAGTGTGTTAATTCCTTCCTTTAGATAAAAGTAATAGGCATCTTTTTCATCATTTGCAAAAAGGCTTGCCTGAAAGCCACTGCCATAGCTAAATTTCAAATTACCTGCTTCCTTAAAAGGAACCTTTCCATCTATCTTTAATTCTCTTATGCAATAAGAGTCCTTGTTTTCATTTTGTAAAAATCTTGCTCCGATCCTGTAAAGTCCCCTCTTAGGAGCATGTATACGCCAGGTAATTCCCATCCCCGGATCCTGCCAGCTATCACCGCCTATGGTGTTTAGAACCACATTACTTGGGTGATAGGGAATTGTAAGGGGCGACGTTCTGTCATTCATGGCTACAATTTCAGCACTTGTTGTGCTATATACATTTTCAGCCTGAACTACGATAAGTCCGTCATTTGAAAGCGACTCTTCGGAAATTTTTGATTCATCTGCATGGGAAGCTAAATATTCTTCGTAACTTAATAGCCCGTTTGAGCCTGTAATACTTACAACTTCTATTGCCATGGATGCTTCAACAGATTCAAAAGTAATGGTGTTATCGCCCTTTTCAAAGTAAAAAAGGAATGGACCGGTAACTTTCTTTTCTGCTGAGTCAATGCTTTTTATCTGGGTTCCGCCTTTTGGTATCTGGGGCGGAGCTTTATAATCTGTATCAGTCTTATTTAGGAAGTCCTTATTTTCAGGCTCCCACTGTCTCTCAAAAACAATTCCACAGGCCTCGTTAAAAGGCACCTCTCCGTTTATGTAGAGATTTCTTTTTACATCTTTATCACTGTCAGAAAGCGGCATGTAGGTCACATCTATGGTGTAATAACCTGTCTTTTGTATGTTAAATAAGTAGCTGACTTTTCCCTCATCTCCGGTAATAAGTGTGTTAAATTCAAGTTCAGATTTTGCAGGAAAAGTTGAATCTAAGTACTCCGTTCCTGTGCGGCTTATAGACTCTCCTAAGGTATCAGCAGTAATATCATGTTCTGCAAGATACTCCGCATAAGTAATACCTGGCGAAGGCTTACAGTAATAGCCACCCTTATCATCGACTGCCTCTTTGTCTGATATTTTTGCAAAAGAAGTCAAGGCAGCTACGCCCTGCAAAGAATTACCGAAAATCCCTGCAAGGATAGCTGATACCACTATAAGAATTTGTCCACTTTTCTTCGTCAGCATAATAGGCTCCACGTTTTGTATTATGTAGCTCCCTGTCTGTTGTTACTAACAAATATGTTGTCACTCAAATAGACTGTCTGTATTCTTCTCTCTCAAAATATCCGCTGCCCTGCAGAAGATATTGGAAATGCGGTATAATTCGCTCTCTTTAGAGGTTATCCTCCAAACCTGCTTGTAGTGATATAACCACTCTTCAAGTTCTGTGGCGGTATTAGTATTTTCTTTTGGCGTATCACCTGCGAAAATCTTTTGTCCCATCTGATACAATGCCTTGCACATGAGCTTTTGTCCCTCTGCAAAGAGGACGAGCCTTGTTATCAGTTCTCTTCCTTCTGTGCCTACACCTGCTAAAAGTGGCAGAAGCTCTGCTGTTTTCTCGTCTATCTTTTTATTATTTTCAAAAGGATCCTTAACCGTAAGCCTGTCGTAAAACTCCTTTGCAGCATCCCTTGCGGGCTTTTTTTGCATAAGCTCTATGAACTGAACAAACTGCTCCCAGTTGCTTGCTTCAAGCATTGCAAGTTCTCGCATAGAACATACGATGCTCTCTGTATCATCCCCGTAGTACAGACGGGATATCTGCCTGTTTATTTCATCCTCATCCTTGACTCCGGACCAGGAAAAAGCTGCTCCGTAAATGAGTCCCGGTACTGAAAACAGCGGATCCTGAAGGTGTCCGTAGTCACCCCAGTCGGTATTTAAAAATCCTTCAGCCTTGTATTTCAAAGCGTAACTGCACATGACACTGATGTTTTTATATGCCATCTCAAGGTGATTTATCATATGTCTCCAGCCGTGAACTCCGGGGCAGAGATACTGTCTTACAGGAACCTCTGCAAGTTTCCTTGTGTTATCTTCTTTCTCGCAGTCGCTGTACCCCCAGTTAAGGCATATGACATCCTTTGGAAGTTCCCCCACATATTCAGGAAAGCCCACAATTATGTCTCCCCAGAACATGGGCTTTTTGCCCTTTAAAATGCAGTAATGCATTATCTTATTAATAAAATCAACGTAGATTCTGGCTATTCCGACTTCATCTGCAAGGGCTTTGCTCTTACCCTTTCCAAGGTCGAAGGTCTCATCTGCGCAGATATTTACGTAGTCAGATCTAAAGAGAGGCAAAACCTCATCAAGCATCTTTTTAACAAACTCTATGGACTTCTCATTTGTCACATCCAGAGTGTGATGCTGCATCCTCTGATCAAAGGAGAACTTATCGGCTCCGGGATTATCTAATTCGCAAAGCTCCTCATAGGTCTTGGTCCTAAGAACCTTATAGAGGTGTCCGAAGGTCGAAAATGAAGGAATAAGCTCTATTCCAAGGCTAAAGCAGTACTCATCAAGTTCTAAAATGTCCTCTGCTGTAAGAGGAGTGTCATCCCTGTAGACCTCGCTAAAACCTTCAAAGGCAAAGGTGTGCTCAACATAGAGCTGAAGCTGATTAAGTTTAAAGTAGCTGCAAATATCAGCAAGTTTTTTATAAGAAGAAAGCTTTTGAACCCTGCCCCTTGTGGCATCGTGATAAAAGCCTCTGTTTGGAATAAGTGGTTCATCCTCTATGATGCAGGCAGGAATAAGGCCTCCGCTTAGTGAAATGATCTGCCTAAGTGTCTGAATCCCGTAGAGTATTCCCCTGTTTGTGGAAGCACAGATTTCTACAGCTTTATCAGATACTGTGAGGATGTAGGCTTCTTCACCGCTTAGGGTGCTGTCCTTTTTTATGAAAAAACTTCCGCAACTTTCTCCGGAGCCGGTTTTAGTAATAGAAAGCCTAATCCCAAGCTTTTCTTCTATATCATTTTTCAAAATCCGGGCAAAGCCAAAATCTCTGCTGTCACAGGTATCTGACAAAACGATCCTGGTCTTAAAGTCAATTCTAAATTCCCCTTTGCCTATCTTTACGCTTTTAGGCGCAGGAATTAAGTATTCAAGTGCATTTGCAGTTTTTTTCATAACACACCTACCCTTTCATTGAGACATAAGTCTCTATGCAGACCTTTTATTCCTCAGGAAGAATTGTAGTTTTCGCTTTTAACTCTCCCTGATCCATAACAAGAATTTCGTAGTCTTTAGCCTTTGTGCTAAGTTTCATTTCGTAGTTATAAAAAGCAAAGTCCTTAAGTTTAAGTTCTAAGCTTATTTCTTTTTCTTCTCCTGCTTTAAGGAAGCATCTGTCAAAGTTCTTTAGTTCAAGGACTCTTGCAGTAACTCCGCCTCCATGTCTTTTTAAGTAAATCTGAGGGACTGCTACAGCCTCCATATCTCCCGGGTTCTTAACACTCATTTTTATAGCGATGACAGAGTTTTGTAGTCTTCCGCTATCCTCTGAATTTTGCGCATTTTCAAAGATTTCGGGTGTTAAGGCGCCTGTCTTTTCAAAAGAAACATTTTTATATTCAATGTCTGAATACATAAGGCCCATGCCGAATGTATAGTCGGTACCCTGCTGCAGGTTACAATACTTCATTCCATCGTAGGAGGACTTAAAATTATAGTAGCAGGGAATCTGTCCCTCTTCCTTTGGAAGGGACGCAGGCATCCTTCCTGTGGGGCTTATGACGCCCTTAATTATTTCGGCGATAGCAGGTCCCCCGAAAGGCCCCGGATAAAAGGCATACAATAATCCGTCACTTGCAGCTGCAATATCAGTTATGACATAAGGTCTTCCAGCTACGCATACAGTAATCACAGGGGTTTTGCCCTTTATGTAGCTGTTAATAAAAGCAGCTTCATCTTTTCCAACTTCAAGGGATGATCTGTCCATTCCCTCTCCGCACTCCATAACGCCGCTTGTTGTCAGGGCTGCTCCGTTTTTATCAAACTCTGCTCCGCCATATCTTGATGAGCTTCCGCCTGTAACAAAGAGAAGAAAATCATATCCTTTTATTTCATCAGCAAGAGCCTGCTTATCCTCATAGTCATCAAAAGAGAAATACTTAACCTTAGATCCGGCATATTCTTCTCTTATTCCGGATAGAACAGAAACCATTTTTGATTCATCTCTTGGAGGAGTGTAGTCTCCCATAAGTGCATATCCGGAATCCGCATTTTCTCCCATAACAGCTATTTTCTTAGCTTCCCTGACCGGCAGGATGTTATTCTGATTTTTTAATAGAACAACTGATTCCTCAGCCATCTTAAGGGAGAGTTTATCTATACCGTAATCTGCTTCTCTTCCCATATTCTTTGTCATATAGGGTTTCTCAAAAAGTCCCCTCTCAAATTTAAGTAAGAGAACCGGGAAAACAGCATCGTCTATATCTTTTTCAGTAATTATTCCGCGACTTACTGCTTCCTCAAGTTTTGTAAAGCCATAGTCCCAAAGGCTTATGTTTACGCCACTCTTTAAGGCAAGTGCTCCGCTTTCTGTGTTGCCTGAGGTTACTTTATCAAGGCTGTCTATAGCAAAACCGTCAGCCATGACAACGCCCTTAAAGCCCATCTCGTCTCGAAGTATATCACTTAAAAGATGGGGATTTCCGTGACAGTAAACTCCGTCAATCTCGTTGTAGGCTGCCATTATGCCGTCGCATCCTGCATCAACTGCGGCTTTCGTAGGAGGAAGATGAATTTCTCTAAGCTCCCTCTCTCCGATTCTTGCAGCGCTGGCATTTACTCCGCCTGTGCCTTCGCCCTGAGCACAAAAGTGCTTGGCAACAACTCCTGTTCCGCTTTTTTTCATGCCCTTTGTAGCTGCACGGGCCATCCTTGCAGAAAGGACAGGATCCTCAGAGTAGCACTCTTCGCACCTTCCCCATCTTGGATCTCTCATAACATCAAGCATGGACATCAGTGCAAAATCAACATGTCCGTCAGAAAGCTGCTTTCCACAGGCCTCATAAGCATCTTCCAAAAGCTTTTCATCAAAGCTTGCAGCTGCCGCAGCATTAACCGGAAGAATTCCGCCTCCAAGAGCCTGATGTCCGTGGGGGCATTCAGTTGACATAAGTGCCGGAATACCTAACCTTGAATGCTCTATAACATATCTTTGAACTTCGTTATAGGCTTCCATGCTCTTTTTGGGGGTTATGCCATTTTCTTCTGTTTTACCGGACCATGGATCAGCTCTGTATAGTCCGTACAAAGTTCCAAGTCCTCCCCATTTTTCCACTTCTTCTTTAAACTCATCCGTAAGGGAAAAATCCGGACTGTAATCATATATGGAAAAACCGTAGAGACGCTGGTTTAACTGCCCTACCTTCTCTCTTAATGTCATTTTGGAAAGAAGGTCTGATGCTCTTTCCTTCGGGCTTTTTGCAGCATCTTTATAAATCTCGTAATTATCTCCGGCATTCATTTAAGGATAACCCCCAAAACTTTTTTCTGTCTGAACATGAACAAAATAACGTTTTATATAATTCTATTTTATAATCCCATCCATATTTTTACATCTGATATTTTTGGGATAATTTGGATATTTATGGCGCTTTTAAAATCTAACTCTGTAAGTCTTGATCTCGTAAGGCTTGATCTCAAATGAAACCTTGTTTCCTGCTGCTGTCACATCGCTTCCGGAAACCTTCTCTTCAATGAGATTGGTCTCTTCAACAGACTTAACAGCATTTGCAAATGAAAGTTCTGCCTTTGTTCTGGAATTTTCAACTTCGTAAAGTCTTACGATAATTCCATCACCATCTTCAGCCTTCTTGATCGTCTCAAGAACAACGTTCTTTTTATCAACTGATGCAAAGGAGAACTCGGCACCCTTCTCGCCTGACTTTACAGCCTTAAGAGGAACGTTAACATTGAAGCTTTCCTTGTAAACATCAGCGTCCTTCCAGGTTCCCTGGTGAGGAAGAAGTGAATATGTAAAGCTGTGTACCTCAAGGTCAGCAGTCTCGTTAGGCTCTGTTCCTGCCTTAAAAAGTGTGATTGAAAGGTTTCCGTTAATTGCGGAATAGCCATACTTACAGTCATTCATCAGGCTGACACCGTAGTTACCCTCTGACATATCAGCAAACTTATGAGCACAGCTCTCGAATCTAGCCTCATCCCAGCTTGTATTCTGATGGAACTTACGGGTAAGGTTACCAAACTGAATATCGTAAGTTGCTTCATCAGTATGTACATCCACAGGGAAGTGTACCTTACAAAGGTGCTGACTAAGCTTCCAGTCAACAACTGTTTCAAAGTCAATTCTTGCAGAGTCTGCGTAGAAGTGAATGAGCTGCGTAAACTCGTTATCAAGCATTCTCTTTGTAACCTTAAGAGTTGCTCTAACAGGTCCTTTTTCTACCCAGGTAAGCTTTGCATCATCTGCTACGGGCCATGATTTTTCCTGATAGAATACATCTACATTCCAGTTATCAAAGCTTCTCGGCTTATCCTCGTATACACGAAGCTCGTTTCCGATTTTTCCTTCCTTAAGAACTTCTCTTTCTTCTCTCTTATCATAGATAGAAGTAAACTGTCCAAGGTTATCAATCGCTACCTTATAGAAAGGAGTTTCGATTCCCTCTGCTGTGATATTAAGTGCGTTCTCACTGCCTTTAGCATCGCAGGTTTCAAGTCCCTTGAATCCCTTTGAAGGAATGTTCTTAACGAATGCAACTACGCCATTTTCTGTCTTCTGAGCAGGATATACTTCTTTTCCGTCAGTAAGAGCTGCTGCTTCAATGCCCTCGATTTCAACGATGTCGTCTCTGTTAAAGCCAAGGGTATTAAATACAGTTACGCCCTCTCCCTTAGGTGCAACAACAGATAGTCTCTCATCAAGAAGCTTTCCGCTCTTTTCAAAGATCTCTTCGTATTCAACCTTGGTAACATCATAAACTTCCTTAATGGATGATCCGGGAAGGATGTCATGGAACTGGTTTCTAAGGATTGTCTCCCACATTTCATCAAGCTCTTCCTTAGGATAAGCAAGTGCAGCCTCAGCAAGAACTGAGAGAAGCTCAAGCTCCATCATGCGGTACTCACTCTTTCTGTTAGCTTTCTTATTTCTAGCCATAGAGGTGTAGGTTCCTCTGTGGAACTCAAAGTAAAGCTCACCAACCCATGAAGGAAGTCTCTTGGAATCCTTAACCTTTTCATATAATTCATCAAAATATGTCTTAGAGAATTCCTGACGAACCTTAGGAATACCCTTAATTCCTTTTTCCATGCGGACAGAGGTCTCAAGCATATCTCTTGTGGGGCCGCCGCCTCCATCACCGTAGCCGAAGGATACAAGGATGTCGTTGTTAATATCCTTCTGCTGATATCTGGTCCATCCACCCATGATTGAATCAGGGTTAAGCATTCCGTTATATGTTGTAAAGAAATCACTTGTGGGCTGGCCAACACCAAGGGTTGTAATGAGGTGAGTAAATATCTTACTTCCGTCGATACCTTCCCACATAAAGGTGTCCATAGGTACCTTGTTGTACTCATTCCATGCAAGCTTTGTTGTCATGAAGTAGTTGATACCACTCTTTTTCATGATCTGTGGAAGAGCTGCGCTGTATCCAAATACATCAGGAAGCCAGAGCTCTTCATTATCTTTTCCAAACTCATCCTTGAAGAACTTCTTACCAACAAGGAACTGTCTAACCAGTGACTCACCGCTTGTAAGGTTACAATCTGCTTCAACCCACATGCCGCCTTCTGGCTCCCATCTGCCTTCTGCAACTCTGTCCTTGATCCTCTGGTATAGATCTGTGTGGCGCTCTTTTACAAACTTGTAGAGCTGGGGCTGGCTGGACATGAACTTATAATTTGGATACTCATCCATAAGCTTAAGAACAGTAGCAAAGCTTCTGCAAGACTTCTGTCTAACCTGGGCAACAGTCCAGAGCCAAGCCACATCAATGTGAGTATGACCGATACAGGTTGCGATCACATCATCAAAGCCTGACATCTCAGGGTTCTCATAGAGATTAACTCTGATGTACTCTCTTGCAGCTCTTACTGAAGCATAGAAGGCCTCGCTCTTAACATCTCTAAGGTCGATGAGGTTAATTGTCTCGTTGATGATATCAAGAATTCTTCTCGCTGTTCTCTCATCTTCATCCATTCTGTTAAGTCCCCAGAGAGGAACCTGAATGTCGTAGTAGAGATCCTTTATTTCATCATCTCTTACTTCGATATCTGCAAGAAGCTTGAACTCGTTGTGGAGAGTACCTGTATATGACTGCATATCAACGCGGATAGTTTCTCCGGCTTTTGCCTTCTCAAAAAGAAGGATCTCTCTGTGGTTGATATCAAGTCCCTGAACAGGGCTTCCGTTTACAAAGACGAGGAACTGAGGATTTCTTCCATCATCCCACTCTTCAAGCTGAGTTCTCACATGGAGCCAAACCTTTTTGCCCTCCATTGAATCAGGTATTGTAATATCACTTCTAAACCAGTAGTGAGTATCCTTTCCATACCATCTCATTGTCTCAGAATCAAACTCCTCCCACTTTTCAGGTGCCTTGTCAGCATCCTCGGGAGTAATGTAACAGCCGTCTTTTTTCTGCCACTTCTGTATGCGTACCTGTTGTCTTGTGATCTCTTTTTTGAGCTGCATACAAATAACATTTGCTCTGTCCTTTAAAAACTTCATTTCACTTACCCTTTCTGAATCCATGCGGCACTATGTGCCATTATTATATTATCAGGCATTCCTTCTTTAGCTCCGAAGGTGGCATCTGCATAATGCATTCCCTCTGGCAAAACATAAGGAACAGACCTGTGATTCACAACTATGTATCCGCTATCAAAAACGCCTACCTCTATACCTTTTTCGCATATAGGAGATTCCGGCTTTATGGCTTTATGGATTATATCCTCAAATATCTTCGACTTTGAAAGTGCAAAGGGATACATCTCTTTATTTCCCTGATCATAGGGAACATGTGGAATGTTCTTGGAAGCATAGGAAGCTCCAAGCATAACTCCCATGGAGTAAACCTTTCCGCTGCCTATTTTCCTGCAGGTTATGCAGTTTTTGCCATCCACATATTTTGCAATCACTTCGTCGCCTTCATAGCTGCAGAACTTATTTCCCTGAGCTATGATGACTTTTTCGCCCTCTTTATAAAAAGGCTTCTTCTCAGTATTTTCGCCGTGTATATCAAACACTGACTCTGAAAGCTGATCCATCGGACCGTGGACAAGAATTCCTCCATCCATAACCCATTTGCGGATAAGGCTTTCAGATTTTTCATGAGGAAGTGCCTTGTAGCAATCGTTTGCAGGAACTATCAAAATCTTATAATCATCAAGGCAGCCCTTCTCAATTTCATGGGTGCTGATGACATCTGTCTGAGTTCCAAGGTCGCAGCACATCTTGTAATATCCAAGAAGGTCAAGTCTCCTTGTGGTATTTCCACTTACCTCGAAGGGCTCAAAATCTGACATCTCAAGAGGGAAAAGAATTGCTGCTTCTTTTGTTCTCTTTCCCGCTCTCTTAGGAACAACTCTTGTAAACCAGTTATTTCCCCTAGTCAGAGATTCCATGAAAGTATCATCCATTCTGTTTACAACACCGCCGTCATCAAGTCCGTTTATTCCATAGGCGTTATATCCGTCAGCGCCGCATACTGCCATGGTTCCTACTATTTCTTCGGGTGTTATGAGATTAAAAATATCTCTGTAAATATATCTGCCAAAATAGGTCCCACCTATCATGGTCCTTTTCTCATTCATAACTCTCATCATGCTGTGCTGAAGAGATGTCACGTAAGCATCCGGATGTCCGTCCGGCAAAACAGGAACCGTTATAAAATGCGTGCAGTCAAGGTGATCTGACAGTCCGTACATATCAATTCCGCGAACCGATGTATCCCACAGGTCACTATAGTCATTATCATCATCCACCTGGGTTCTGCCATCTATGTTCATGAGGTATCCCCACTGGGATAAGTCAGGGCAAAGGAAAAGATCGTCTACCTTATGTAATCTGTCTTTCATGCTTTCAAAATAATTTGAAAGCTCGTATATCTTCCACAAAAGATTATCTCTTCTTACCATGAACCTGGGAGTTAAGTTTTCCACATCACTCTCTGTGAAAACTCCCTCGTATTTAAGCTCATAGTGATATTCTTCGGGGGATAATGTTTCAAAATCTTTAGCTTTTATTCCGTAAGCTTTATTTAGCTTTTCAATATCGCCGTCATATATTTTTTTCAAGAAAGCTCTGTATCTGTTTCTGCCCTCTTCGTCGAAGCTTGGAGCCACAACCGGGTCCCACATGCTGCATACAGGCTTTACCAATTTTCCATCGTTATCACAGACACAATAATTATCACTGTACAATTCCATCATCTGTTTTACGTGCTCAGTCATTGTGTCCCTGGCCTTATCTGACCAGTATTTATACCACCTTGCAGGTGTTCCGTCATAATAGCTTATACCCTCTCCAAGTACCGGAGGGCTGAGTCTTATATGGGGATAGAGGTTATCTCCATTTAAATATAGAAGAAGAAAGTTAAAAGTAAGACCGTTCTTCTTTGCTGATTTCATCATGAATTCCTGCATCTTTACATAGATGCTGGAATCTGCGCCTGCTACTCTTTCTCTGAAATCCTCAGAGTCTTTTGTATCAAGCATCACACTGTTAAATCCAAGCTTTCTGATAAGTCCCATTGTTTCATCCACAAACTTCTCATCATCGTAGCCCGGGCAATAAAAGTTTCCGAATATTATGTTTATGTATGGTTCTTTTGTAGCAATATCGATCATAATAATATCCTTTAAATGAAACACAGGACCGTTACAAGCCGTAACGGTCCTGCAATAAAACTAATTATTTATTTGCAATAAAAGCATCAACCTGTGCCTGTGCTGCATCTACAACATCCTGCCATCCTGCTGCTTCAAGCTCTTCCTTCATCTCCGGAACAGCTGTCTCAGGATCAAGGACACCTGTTGTGATCTCGCTCTTATATCTTGACCAGATCTCTGTGCAGTTAGCAAGCTGATCAGATACTTCTGAGTAATCAAATGTGAATCCAAGAAGAACTGAAGGTGTAGCCTTCTCGTTGAGCTCCTTAACTTCATCCCACTGATTGAACTCATCAGCTGCGTTCTGAGTTACTGTGAAGAATGTACCCTGTGTATAACCAGCCATTGTCCAGTCTTCGTTGAGCTTCTCAACCTTGCCGTCATCTGTATACTTGAAGTTAACACCCTCTTCACCATAGTAGAACATGTCTCTTACCTTAGTATCTGTGTTAACAAGATCAAGGAACTGCAAGCACTTCTCAGGATACTGTGTGTTAGCTGAAATCATGTTGAGTGATCCTCTAACAGTATCGTTTGAAAGAATTGTCTCACCGATCTGAGAAACAACAACATCCTTACCCATCTGAGGGCCCCAAGATGTGATTGCTGCTGAAGGCCATCCCTGAGCTACTCTCCACATGTTGTATACGCGGCCTTCTGAAAGTGTTGAAGCATCTGAGTTGATGATGCCATCCTGGTACCACTCGTGAATTGTCTTAAGCTCTGACATGATGTCGTCCTGCTCAAGAGTAAGGCAAACCTTAGCATCCTTGTCGTCATATCTTACGCCAAGAATCTGGAGACCTGCGCCAAGCTGATCATACTTATCAAAGATGTAGTAAAGACCATCGTTCTTTACATATACAGGGTAGTCACCCTTCTCTTCCTTGAGCTGCTTGAAGATGTCTGTCTTAGCGTCAAGGCTCTTAGCCATCTCATCGATGTCAATGCTGTACTCGTCTACAAGCTCAGCATCCCAGATGTCATAGTTTGAAAGTGAGCTGTCCTTGTATGTAGGTACACCATATACTTTTCCGTCTACAGTTACTGCATCCCAGTATTCCTCAGGCATAAGTGCTGTAAGGCCGGGCATGTTGTCTTTTACAAGGTCTGTGATGTCATAGTATGCACCAAGTGCGATGTCAGATGTGAAGTTTCCGCCGTTACCAAATATGATGTCGTAAGGCTCGTTTGTGCTGATGATGATGTTTCTTCTGTTATCCCAGTCACCCCAAGAGATAACTTCCATCTCGATGTTTACACCGATCTTCTCAGCGAGGTACTCGTTAAGAGTAGCTGCCCATGAATCGTAGTTGTCAGGCATACCTGAACCGATTGTAACCCACTTAAGTGTAACTACGTCACCGGAAGCCTCTGTTGTTGTTTCCTCAGTAGTTTCAGCAGCCTCTTCTGTGCTCTCTGTAGCCTCTGCTGCTTCTTCTGAACTTGCTTCAGCTGTGGTATCTGTGCTCTCCTTTGTCTCAGATCCACTTCCTGATCCGCCGCAGCCTGCAACCATTGAAAGCCCCATTGTGCAGGTAAGCAGCATTGCTAATACCTTCTTTTTCATTTCTTACCCTCCTATGAAAAATGAATTTATATATCTAATCCCCTGTAAGGAAAAAGATTCATATGAAGTTCTGCTCTCAGCCTTTAACTGATCCAATCGTGAGTCCGGAAATAAAGTATTTCTGGAAGAACGGATAAACACATGCGATCGGAACAATAATCACTATTGCTATAGCCATTCGTACACTCTCTGTCGGCATTGTTGATTTGTACTGCTGCATTGATAATCCACCATAGGGATTATTTGCAAGGTACTCTATGTTGTTCTGAATGTTGTTAAGCATTGACTGAAGTGACTGCAGGTTTTTATCTGAAATATACAGTGAAGCCTGGAACCAGTCATTCCAATAACCAAATGCCGCAAAAAGTCCGATTGTTGCAAGGATTGGCTTAGAGATAGGTAAAATAATCTGGAAGAAAATTCTAAGCTGACTTGCGCCGTCCATCTTGGCGGATTCTACGATTGAATCCGGTATGGTGGATTTAAAGAATGTCTTACAGATAACAACATTGAAGGATGAAACCGCCAGTGGCAGGATCAATGCCCATATTGTATCTCTAAGGTGCAGGATGTTTGAGTTAACAACGTATCCTGCAAGCATACCGCCGTTAAATATCATTGGTATAAATACAAGCCATGTGTAAAAATCCTTAAGTGCATATGTAGGTCTTGAAAGTACATATCCCATTGTTGTTGTCAAAAGAACTGAGATGATGATACCAAGTGCTGTTACAACAACTGAGATGAACAGTGCATGGAGGATTGTTCCTCTCTCATTCCACAGGAACTGATAAGCTGCATTTGACATCTCTGTGGGAATTATCTGATATCCGTATTTCTGTATGCTTGTCTCACTTGATATTGAAATCGAAAAAACAAATACCGCAGGAAGCACACATAAAAGCGAAAGTATTATGAATACTATATTAAAGAAGATATCCGTTCCTCTTTTTATCTGGTTAATTGGTTTAGCCTTTTGTTTACTCATTTCATTACCTTCTGTTTTCTAGCTAAGTTAAATAATTGCGCTGTCTTCATCAATCTTGCTTACAACCCAGTTAGCAATAAGGATTGTTACGCAGCAGCAAACTGACTGGAAGAATGATGCCGCAGCTGTCTTTCCGATTGGTGCACTGGACTGAATAGCTTTGTAAATGTATGTATCAAAGGTTGATACTGTAGTATAAAGTGACTGAGGTATTCCTCCTGTTACCTGATAGAAAAGACCGAAGTCTGAGTAGAAGATCTTTCCTGTATCAAGGATAAGCATCATTACAAGTACTGTCTTAATGGAAGGCATTGTAATGTATTTTGCCTGTTGCCACTTTGTCGCTCCATCCATAACTGCCGCCTCATATAAGGAAGGATCAATACCGGTTATGGCAGCAAGGTAAATTACCATTCCGTATCCCATGCCCTTCCAGATCTTCATGAATGTAAGGAAGAACGGCCAGTACTGCGGTGACTGATACCACATCACTTTTTCGCCCCCAAGGCTTGTGATGAAAGCGTTCAGATAGCCTTTGTCAGGAGTAAGAATCGCGTAGACGATGTAGCTTACTACTACCCATGACATGAAGTAAGGAAAGAACATCATGGTCTGATATGTCTTGGATAAGAACTTACTTCTTAAGTTGCTAAGCATAAGTGCGAACCCTACCGCTACCGCTGCTCCAAGGATGATGAACAAAATATTGTAAAGTATTGTGTTCCTAAGAAGCATTACAAAGGCGTTGGATTTAAAGAAGTATGTGAAGTTATTCCAGCCAACCCATTTACTATGGAACAAACTGTACAGAAATCCATGTCCACCGCTCAGCTTATATTCCTTAAAAGCTATTACGATACCAAACATCGGAAAATATGCAAAAAGCACAAACCAGATTACTGTTGGTAAAGATATAAGGGTAAGATCCAAGTCATCCCTTGTAAATTTCCATTTACGTTTTTTCTGACTCGTCTTAACTTTTTTCATGATTAACACTTACCTTTCCGTTAACAAAACCGCTTAACTTTTTGTTATCATTTGATGAGCAAATTTTAATATTTGTTTAACCCGGTGTCAACAGGATTTATTAACATTTTCTCTTGTGCATAAAATCAAAGAGCAAGATTTGTGCACTTTTATCGTACTTCTTTCTTGATTTTAACTTTTTTTACATTTTTATCATTTATATGTTTACATTATGTTAAATATGTGCTATTTTCAAGATAACAATTTTAACATGAAATATAATCTAGAAATAAGATTTTTGTACTTTAAATTATCAACAAGTTTAATCGTAAATCAGGGGAGAGAACTTATGCGAAAAGTGACCATGCAGGACATTGCTGATGCCTTGAATGTTTCCAGAGTAACGGTCTGGAAGGTATTCAACAATCAGCCGGGTGTATCAGATGCTTTAAGAGAAGCTGTACTTAGTAAGGCTGCAGAAATAGGTTATATAAAAACAGGCGCAGAACCTGCTGCAATGCCGGAAACAAAAAATGTATCAGTCATAGTATCGAGACCGGAATCTTCTACTTTCTGGACCACAATAATACATAATATGGCTGAAGAATTCTCTGCTAACAATATCAATCTTATCTATACAAGTATTGATCCGATCTATTCTCCCGGTTTTCAGCTTCCAAAAAC
Organism: Butyrivibrio sp.; assembly: GCA_024690485.1. Classification (GTDB taxonomy): domain Bacteria; phylum Bacillota; class Clostridia; order Lachnospirales; family Lachnospiraceae; genus Butyrivibrio. The sequence continues at coordinate 26,148 of JAILPB010000029.1, forward strand.
CTTACAGAACAATTCTTTGTCCGGCGCCGTAGTTATGAACATATATGACTATGAGATCGCAAAAAGAATAAACAAAATAGATATTCCAAAGGTATTTTTGGACGTTGTTCCAGGAATGAAATTCATTGATATGGAGGGTGATCTCATCCTTATTGAGGGCTATCACACCACCTACAAAATTACAGAATCTGTAATCAAGAAGGGCAAGAAAAATATCGGATTTATCGGAGATATCCAGTACGCCCGCACAAATATGGACAGATATAAGGGATACCTCGATGCCATGAAAGATAACGGTCTTAAGGTAAATGAGAAATTCTGTAAGACCGACAGCATTGATATCTTTGAGTACAAGCAGGAATTATACTCATATCTTGACTCCCTTTCAAAGCTTCCTGACGCATTTATCTGTGCCAGCGACTTTATTGCTCACTTCGTGCAGTTCTACTTAAGTGAACATCCCGGTGCCAACCCTGGCGGCATTATACTTACCGGATTTGACGCAAGTGATGAATATGCTAACATTGACGGTCTCTTAACCACCGCCGATGTAAGCACTGCCCTTCTGGGAAGACGCCTTGCAAGACAGTGCATCTACCGCATGAACAATCCGGAAGCACCTTACGAGCTTACATATATCAGCTCCAGGATCATGTACAGAGATTCAGTGATTTACTAATTTTCGAACATAATTAACGGCATGCATATCCGTTTCCCTTTCCGGATATGCATGCCGTTTTCATCATTTTTCTACCATGTAAAAAACCCGGTATCGCAAAATCAATCGCAATACCGGGTTTAAATTTTTACATTCTATATGCTTTCAGAACAATGATTAGTTCTTCTTGCTATCGTTGTAAGCCTTTTTAGCCTCTTCGATACCAGCCTTAAGACCAGCAAGACCAGCCTTAGCAACCTCAGCAGATGTGTTAGCAAGGTCCTTTGCAAGAGCCTGAGCCTTCTCAGCAGCCTCGCAAAGCTTTTCCTTTGTCTCATCATCTACGATGCCAGACTTCTGTGCGCTCTTCTGAGCGATAGCAGCCTGTGCAGCAGCAAGACGTGCAACAGGTACACGGAAAGGTGAGCAAGATACATAGTTAAGTCCGATCTCGTTGCAGAACTCAACTGATGAAGGATCTCCACCGTGCTCACCACAGATTCCGAAGTGAAGCTTAGGATTTACAGGCTTACCAAGAGCAATAGCTGTCTTCATAAGCTTACCAACACCATCTCTGTCAAGCTTAGCGAAAGGATCGTTCTCGAAGATCTTCTCATCATAGTAAGCACCAAGGAACTTACCAGCGTCATCACGTGAGAAGCCGTATGTCATCTGAGTAAGATCGTTTGTACCGAAGCAGAAGAAATCAGCCTCTGCAGCGATCTCATCAGCTGTGATAGCCGCTCTGGGGATCTCGATCATTGTACCAACTTCGTACTTAAGGTCAGAACCAGCAGCCTTGATCTCAGCGTCAGCTGTCTCAACAACTACCTTCTTAACGAACTTAAGCTCCTTAACATCGCCTACAAGAGGGATCATGATTTCAGGAACTACTGTCCAAGCTGAGTGCTTCTTCTGTACGTTAAGAGCAGCACGGATAACAGCCTTTGTCTGCATCTTAGCGATCTCAGGATATGTTACAGCAAGACGGCATCCTCTGTGACCCATCATAGGGTTGAACTCGTGAAGACCAGCGATGATAGCCTTGATTGTATCTACGCTCTTGCCCTGAGCATCAGCAAGCTTCTTGATCTCATCTTCTTCTGTAGGAACGAACTCGTGAAGCGGAGGATCAAGGAAACGAATTGTAACCGGGTTACCTTCAAGTGCCTCGAAGAGCTGCTCGAAATCGCTCTGCTGATAAGGAAGAATCTTCTCAAGAGCTGCTTCTCTCTCTTCTACTGTATCTGAGCAGATCATCTCGCGGAATGCAGCAATTCTGTCTTCCTCGAAGAACATGTGCTCTGTACGGCAAAGACCGATACCCTCAGCACCGAGCTCACGAGCCTTCTTAGCGTCAGCAGGTGTATCAGCGTTTGTACGAACCTTCATTGTACGGAACTTGTCAGCCCATGCCATGATACGTCCGAACTCACCAGCGATCTGAGCGTCAACAGTCTTGATGATTCCATCATAGATGTTACCAGTTGTACCGTCGATTGAAAGGAAGTCTCCCTCGTGGAACTCTTTTCCACCAAGTGTGAACTTCTTGTTCTCCTCGTCCATGTTGATGTCGCCACAACCAGATACGCAGCACTCACCCATACCACGAGCAACAACAGCAGCGTGTGATGTCATACCACCACGAACTGTGAGGATACCCTCAGCAGACTTCATACCTGTGATATCTTCAGGAGATGTCTCAAGACGAACAAGGATAACCTTCTCGCCCTTAGCAGCCCATTCTACAGCGTCGTCAGCTGTGAATACAACCTTACCGCAAGCAGCTCCGGGTGATGCACCAAGACCCTTTCCGATAGGTGTAGCAGCCTTAAGCTCTGCAGCATCGAACTGAGGATGAAGAAGTGTATCAAGGTTACGAGGATCGATCATTGCAACTGCCTCTTCCTCTGTCTTGTGTCCTTCATCAACGAGGTCGCAAGCGATCTTAAGAGCAGCAGGAGCTGTTCTCTTACCGTTACGGCACTGAAGCATGTAAAGCTTCTTGTTCTCTACTGTGAACTCCATATCCTGCATATCGTGATAGTGGTTCTCAAGAGTCTCACAAACCTTGATGAACTCAGCATATGCTTCAGGGAATTCCTTCTCCATCTGAGCGATAGGCATAGGTGTACGAACACCAGCAACTACGTCCTCACCCTGAGCGTTGATAAGGAACTCACCCATAAGTTTATTCTCACCTGTTGCAGGGTCACGAGTAAATGCAACACCTGTACCAGACTCATTGTTAAGGTTACCGAATACCATAGGCATTACGTTAACAGCTGTTCCCCAAGAATAAGGGATATCGTTATCACGACGATAAACGTTAGCACGAGGGTTATCCCATGAACGGAATACAGCCTCGATAGCAAGCTTAAGCTGCTCTACAGGATCTGAAGGGAAATCTTCACCAAGCTGTGTCTTGTACTCAGCCTTGAACTGCTCAGCAAGTTCCTTAAGATCAGCTGCTGTAAGGTCAACGTCGAACTTAACACCCTTCTCTTCCTTCATCTTGTCGATGAGCTGCTCGAAGTACTTCTTACCTACTTCCATAACAACGTCAGAGAACATCTGGATGAATCGACGATATGAATCGTATACGAAACGCTCAAATGCAGGATCAGGATTGCCCTTGATCATTGCATCTACTACCTCGTCATTAAGACCAAGGTTAAGAATTGTGTCCATCATACCAGGCATTGATGCACGAGCACCTGAACGAACAGATACAAGAAGAGGATTCTGAAGATCACCGAACTTCTTACCGTTGATCTCTTCCATCTTCTTAACACCTTCCATAGCCTGAGCCATGATCTCATCATTGATCTTGCGACCATCATCATAATACTGTGTACAAGCTTCTGTAGAAATTGTGAAGCCCTGAGGTACAGGAAGACCAATACTTGTCATTTCAGCAAGGTTTGCACCTTTTCCACCCAACAAGTTACGCATGGTCATGTCGCCTTCGCTAAACATGTAAACGTATTTTTTCGCCATTTCACTACCTTTCTTACCGATTCCGAATCGGTAAAACCCTTTCCATTAATGCTACTATTTATAATTAACTATGATACATAGTAATTATCTTGATTTGATAGCCGGGATAAATCCCTCAAAAATAAAGACATCGAATTTGCCTATATTATTATCTAACTCCTCCTGGCTTCGGATAGTCCAAGCCGCTGCCACATTGTGATATAAGCCGTGGCAAAGCTTTCTAGATATATTAAATGAATGATTATGGTTATATGCCACAAAATCCGGTTTTGTCCAGAAATTGAAAAGCAAAAAGGCAAGCGCATAATACATAGGTGTATGCATGATTTTGTCTATCTCGTGGAAGAACTCCTCCGAGAGCTGGCCGCGCATTACATCCCCATGATTTTTGCGATACCATCTAACCCCTAAAGGATTAAATGACTCGATACAATACACTCCCTTATAATTACGAAGGAGCGCATCAGCCTTAGGACAGACGGACAGATCAAACATCTCTATCTTAAGCTCCACAATAAGCGGAACCCTGCCGTCAACCATATTTAAGAAATCTTCAAAACGTGGAATCTTTTCCTCAGAATTAAGCAGATGGAAATTCTGAAGTTCTTCGTAGGTATAATCAATGACCTTACCGGAAACGCCAATACTGCCATCTTCATTCTTCACAGCGTCTGAAGGTGCGTCGCCATCATATCTGGCAACTCTGGCAAGTGTAAAATCATGAAATACTACCGGAACTCCATCTTTGGTAAGTTGTACATCAAGTTCTATGCCATACCCCGCTTCCACAGCCTTGCGAAAAGCAGCCATTGAATTCTCAGGGGCATCACTATTATTGTCATGAAGTCCTCTATGAGCATATAAAACATGTGATGTTATACTCTCGGAAGCAGCCTTCCCGGTCATCCTAGGCATAATAGCCAAAAAATAAAGAATAACCAGACAGATTATGATAATCATTACTACTTTTAACAACATTTCCTTTGCTTCCTACATATAATATTAAAAACTTGCCTCTGATATTTTAATACCGAACGAATAATGTGACAAGTAAAAATTACTAAATTATGACATCAATTTTGGTGACTTCTTGCGAAAAAATCGAAAATGCCTGTGGGATCCTGCTGCGCAGATAAATATCCATTTCTTATCCCAAGGCGCTTAAATATGACGTAAACTCTTCAAGCGTCATGTGTTTTGCCGACGGAGTGGAGTTCCACAATAGTTCCGACCTGAAATCATAGTCTCCGTCAGCCATCATGGCTTCACTTATGAAAAAGCTTCTGAAATTATCTTCTCCTATAAACTCCCTGAATCTCTTTTTGTATTCTTTTTTCTCTATTTTTTTCCCATCAGCGTCATAAAATTTATATTTGTATTTTTCGCCGGAGCCGCTTCTTACAAATTTAAGGCTACCCATCAGCACCGGTGCTCCGCTTACTACATCAATACTGTAAAAGCTGCTTGTAACGGTCTGTTTGTATTTATGCTCAGGCATAAGAACCTGCTTTATTCCGCCATAGCCGCTCTCCGCATAATTATTGGAAAACTCATACTTTATGTACAGATTCATATTCTTATATAAAGTAGCATAGGCTCCGTAGTTCTGAACTGCAGCCTCCTGCTCTGCATTATCATAGATGGAAAAAACATCGGATACCACTCCGTTTTTGTATGTGCAATACGAAGCATGCTCTCCGGCAACATCGTGCATTATAAGCTCCGGTACTCCGTCAAGGTCCATATCCATAAGGCAGAATCTGGCGAGGTCATCCTCCGCTCCGGCAAACCTCTGCGCACACTCAGCCTGAAAGGCCTGGGCCCTCTGAAGGTAAACCGTTTTGTAGTCCTGCGTTGCAGCTTCATTTGCATCTACTCCGGCTTCACCTTCATCTGCTGAGACTCCTGCTTCTGCCTGAGTTCCTCCTGCTGCATCAGCATCCTCCTGCCACTCCGTTATCTGCTCTGTCTCACTGACAGTTTCGCCCTTTTTTTCTCCGCCTCTTATCACAAAGAAAAATATGCATAAATAGATGAAAATAACCAATGAGAAAAAGGCAATTATAAGCAATGTAATAAGTGCGCTGTTTGGTCTTTTTTTCATTATTTCCACTCCCAGCCGGCTTCGCTTACCTTCTGTCTGATTTCCTCCACATGCTTATCCCATGAACTATATTTTTCATCTCCCCTGTGGTCAGGAAGAAGCTCTGTTCCGTATCTGTTTCTGAGATCACCTGCAAGGTAACCTGTGAACTTCACGCTGCCATTGTAATTAAGATGTGAGTTGCCGTCAGCCGTATCAGCGCCGCTCTCAAAGTCAATACCAATGTCTCCGATATGCTTGAAGGTATAATCAAAATACACGCTTCCTATGCCCTGCTCATGGAGCTTGTTAACGTACCCCTCAAGCCAGTTATACCTTGCATCCTCTTCCTGAACAATTCCTTCCTGCTGTGTGACATTCAGGGTATACGGAATGACTGTGATGTAGAGTTCAATTCCGTTGTCGACAGTGTAGTCCACAATTTTCTGCAGGTACTTAACCGACTTATCAGAAGGAGCCTTTGCTTCATCAGTTGTTATCATCGGATTAGAGTTTTCCTGATTTCCAAAAATAGGCGTAAAGCCCTTAAATGAGCTATAATCCGCGCCCCAGGCTTCCTTTAAATCCTTCTCCTCAAGCTGGTCATATCTGTCATGATAGCCTGCGTATGAAGGAAAAAACTTATCCCAATTCTCAACCTTGCCATCAAAGCACGCTCTCATCATTTCCAGTTTGTTTGCTGAAAACTTCATGCCATATAAAGTATCATCAAGGAAATGATATTTATAATCATAATTATCCAAAAATGCTGCGGGGCCAAAGAAGTCGAGAACTACAACCTTGGGCTTTTGATATTTGCACATCTCTCTAAGATAGTGATAAGAAACCCACAGTGACTGCTCCGCTGATGAGTAGTCATAGGCAGCAATGCCGTAATCACTCCAGAGCTTTGCGGTATTTACTCCGCAGTGAACATGACTTGTTCCCAAAACAAGCATATCAACAGTGTCCTCGGGCTGACTGTAAACAGCAAGACATTGCTTGATTCCGCTTTCTGATTTTTCCTTAAACAAATTATCCGTAACCGAAACTGAGGTAGCAATAACGGTCACGCTTAAAAGTGTCGCAATTAGTGTTTTCATATTTTCACCTTTTTCCCAAATGTAATCCCTTAAAACTGCATGTATACAAAGCTTCTTATTTCATCGCCCGAGCCATATCTTCCAAATATAATTACTGCGATCATGGCAAGTGTCAGCAAAACAGTCCTGCCTGCTACGCCCCACTTTCCGCTGATGAGCTCCGGCGGAATAAGCTTCTTTTTCCATGCCGCAACGTCCATAACAACAAGGAGCAAAACGGCGATAGCTGCAATCCACCACTCCATAACAGATATTCCTAGAAGCGCCTTTTCCTCTACGGCAAATCCCGTAAATGCTGCAAGTTCCGCTCCAAAGGGCAACATTCCCTTAATAAAAACAAGTGCCTGTCCAATTGATGATGCTCTGAAAAATATCCAGGCAAAGGACACAAGGCAAAATGATATAAATCTTCCGATTGCACCTTTTATCAGGAATTCTGCCTTAGTTTTCCTAAGAAAGCTTGCTATCACGTTAAAAATCCCATGCCACAATCCCCAGACGATAAAGCTAAGTCCGACGCCGTGCCAGATTCCACATATAATGAATACAACCAGTGTGTTTATGGCTTTTTTAAAACTTCCCTTCCTGTTTCCACCAAGGGGTATATATACGTAGTCTTTTAGGAAATTACTCAATGATATATGCCAGCATCTCCAGAAATCAACGATGTTTTCAGCCATGTAGGGCACCCTGAAATTCTGTGTCAGCTCTATTCCGTAAAAGCTTGATACACCGATCATGGTGTTGGTATATCCTGCAAAGTCGCAATAAATCTGTATTGAATAAAGAAGGGCTGTGAGAATAAGTACGCCAAATCCGTAAACTGAAGGATCCTCATAAACCTTATCAACCACAACTCCCAGACGATCCGCGATCATAAGCTTCATGAAAAGTCCCCACACAATATAGGTAACTCCTCTCTCATATCTCTTCTCATCAAGAAGCCTTGTGTTTCCGCAGGAATCCAATTTTTCAATAAAATCCCCTGCTCTCTCAATAGGACCACTCATCCACTTAGGAAACCACATCATGTAAATTGCATATTTGAACGGATTCTTTTCTGCCTCTGTTTTTCCCATCCATACATCTGCAACGTAGCTTATAGCCTGAAATGTGTAAAAGGAAAGGCCTACAGGTATTCCGGCATTGGTTATCCTATCCGGAATGTGCACAGATAAAAGAGAGGCAGCAAGCTCCATGTACTTCCAGCCAAAAAGAACAACTGCAAAAAATGCGATGTTAAAAACGGCAACTGACTTAACAAGGGTCGCACTATCTGATTTTTTTAAAGCTTCTATAATAAGACCTGCTCCGTAGGATAATAATGAAATCAAAAGGAGCACCACAAGACCGAAGTTTTTTCCCTGCCAGTAAACAAAGAGCGTACTAAATAAAAGAAGACTCCACTTCCTTATTTTTACAGGTAATAAATGAAACAGTATCAGTGATACTGTAAAGAAACATATCATTGAAAATTGAAAAAGCATTATCCCTCCATCAAAACTTCTGCCTGTTTATTCAAAATGTTAAACGTTTTTTTACATTAACGATGCCTATCTTAACATTTATTGACATGCTATGTCCAATTTGCAAAAGTTTCCTTGTTACAAAACAGGTTTAAACTTATAATCAAAATGTATGAAAAAACGTTACCGGGGGTAATTTTATATGAAGCTTAATTACAAAAGAACCATACTAATTGGTCTGGCATTTATGTCTATCTGCGCATTCTGGCAGTTCTATGACAATGAAATTCCAAAAATCCTGACATATCACTTTGGACTTGGAGAGACTTTTACGGGTGTTATCATGGCTCTTGATAATGTCCTTGCTCTTTTCCTTCTTCCTTTATTTGGCGCTTTTTCCGATAAAGCGGACACTAAACTTGGAAAGAGAATGCCCTTTATATTAGTAGGTACAGGTTTATCCGTTGTGCTTTTATTTACGCTTATTACCACAGCACACTCAAGCACCAACCTTATAGCATTTATCGTTATCCTGTTCCTTCTACTCATAGCTATGGGCACCTACAGATCTCCTGCTGTTTCACTTATGCCGGAGCTGACACCTGCAAAGCATAGAAGTAAGGCAAACGCCATAATCAATCTTATGGGTACTCTTGGTGCTGTTTACACCCTTGTTATGATCAAGGTACTGCTTAAGTCAGCAGAGAACGAAGCCGATACCAACTACATACCGCTTATGATCTCTCTTGTGGTATTTATGGTGCTTACTGTCGCTATTTTGTTCTTCACTATTCCTGAGAAAAAGCTTATGACTTCCGTTAGAGAAGGCGTAGATGATTTCGACGGAGAAGGCGGACTTATAGAAAAAGAGCTCGTAAACGCTGATGTCTTAAAATCTGATGGTTCCGTAAAAGAGGTTCTGACCAAAGATGTAAGAAGAAGTATGTCCTTCCTTTTGGTATCAGTATTTTTATGGTTTACAGCTTATAATGCCGTAACTACAGCTTTTTCAAGATATGTAACCGAAGTGTGGAATCTTCGTAACGGTGCTTATGCTGACTGCCTCATGATTGCCACAATTGCAGCCGTTTTAGCATATATTCCCATAGGAAATATTTCCACAAAAATCGGAAGAAAGATCACAATCCTGCTTGGCGTAGGTCTCATGAGCCTTTGCTATCTTGCCGCAGCCCTTATGCCAACATACAATCCCGCACTAAACTTTTACTTCGCAATTATCGGCATTGGCTGGGCAGCTATAAATGTAAATTCTTATCCCATGGTTGTAGAAATGGGCAGAAGTTCTGTTATCGGTAAATATACAGGTTTGTACTACACATTTTCCATGGCAGCCCAGGTATTTACACCTATCTTCTCAGGCTTTTTACTGGAACATGTATCCTACAGAACATTGTTCCCTTACGCTTTTGTCTTCTCCTGCCTTGCTCTTATCACAATGTCCATGGTAAAGCACGGTGACACCAAGCCTCTTAAAAAGAAACATATTCTGGAAAACTTTGATGTAGACGATTGATCAGACAGTAATAAAAGGAACAAGCCCGTCGTTGTTATTATCAGTTTTGGTAATGACATCGGCGGCTTTTTTCACCATGTCTGTGCCGTTAAGCATGGCAACGCCAAGGCCTGCAGCCTGAATCATGGAGATATCATTCTCCTCGTCACCTGCCGCTATGGTGTCCTTTATATCTATTCCAAGGTGGGTTGCAAGGCGGACAACGGCACTGCCTTTTCCTGCTTCTTTATTGAAAATCTCAAGGTAATTGGGATTTGAATAAAGGAGCGTAAGCCTGTCACCTGCCATTTTCTCAACAGCAGCCTTAAACGCATCGATCTTTGCTCTATCATGGAGCTCGATTCCGATTATTTTACAGGGCTCTGCTTCAAGCTTTGATACCACATCCTCGCAGACAATATAGGGTGTCTTGATAACCCTTCTGTAATAGGCAAGTTCCTCGTCCTCCGCAGGAGTAACCAGCGAGCTGTCATTGTATGCGTGGCAGTGAATTCCATGCTCCTTGGCCATCCGGATTATTTTTGACACCATATCCATCTGTATACCGGATCTGAAAACGTCCCTCCCTGCATCGCAGTCGTAGATCTCAGCTCCATTAAAAGCTACAAGATATGTGCCCTTAAAGAAAAGTCCGTGTTCCTTCTGAACAGCCTTTGCACTGTCCAAAGCCCTTCCTGTATTTATAACAAAATGATTACCTGCATTTGTAAAACTCTTAAGCGCCTGCATGGTTGCAGGTGATATCTTCTTATCATCTGTTAAAAGTGTTCCGTCTAAATCTGTAAAGAAAATCTTTCTCATAGTAAATCTCCATTAGTTCATATCTATATTTTATCAGGTCCTGACATGAAAGTTATTCATTCCATTTTGACCGCAGATTCATCATATATTATTATAGAAAATGTCTCATGACTTACACTTTAATCTGCTGGTTTTGCACTAAAATGATGATACGAATTACTTCGCTTCCATCTTAGCATAACTGTCAACTAAGGAGATCAAATTGAAAACTATAGATTTACACACTCATTCAACAGCATCAGACGGCACTTTAACACCATCAGAGCTCATTGACCACGCAGCCAAGGTTGGTCTTTCAGCAATCGCCGTGACAGACCATGACACCGTTTCAGGTTTGCAGGAAGCCATAGATCATGGTAAAAAGGCTCATCCGGAGCTTGAGGTTGTACCAGGAATAGAATATTCGGCAGTAAGAAATGACAAGGACGTACATATCGTCGGCCTCTACATAGATTACACAAATCCTGTTTATCAGCAGGAACTTGACGTCTTTATGCAATCAAGAATAACAAGAAACATCAGAATGTGTGAGAAGCTATCCGCAGCAGGAATGCCCATAACCTACGAAGAGCTTACAGAGGCATATCCCGGAATAGTCATAACAAGAGCTCATATCTCTCGCATGCTTCATGCCAAGGGCTATGTAAAAAGCATCAAGGAGGCCTTTGACAGATATATCGGAAACCGCTGCCCTTACTATATCCCAAGAGCAGGCCTTTCACCAGAAACTGCAATTGCCCATATCTTAAAATACGGCGGTGTGCCTATTCTTGCCCATCCTGTACTATACGGCCTTGGGAAGGATGCACTGGACAATCTTGTCAAATCCCTAAAAGATGTGGGTCTCGTGGGCATCGAGGCACTCTATGGCACCTACACAAACCAGGACGAGCGAGATATCAAACGCCTTGCAGAAAAGTACGACCTCCTTATCAGCGGAGGCTCAGATTTCCACGGAGCAAACAAACCGGACATTGAACTTGGAAAAGGCACAGGACATATGGTTGTACCCATGGAAGTACTA
>JAILPB010000074.1 GCA_024690485.1 Butyrivibrio sp.
ATTTGTTACTTCATCAAGGAAATATCTGTCATGAGTAACCATAATAAGAGCACCTCTAAAGTGCTGCAAAAAATCCTCGAGCCACTCGATCATATCTGAATCAAGATGGTTTGTAGGCTCATCCAAAATCAGCAGATCAGAGGGTGTCATAATTGCTGCAACAAGCGCTGCTCTCTTCTTTTGTCCGCCGGATAAAACTGACGGATTGCACTCAGGATCATCAATTCCGAATTTAGAGAGATTTGCCTTTATTTCTCCAAGCTTATCCCAGTGGTCTCCTCCCGCATAGATTTTCCCTGCGATATTTTCAAGAAGAGTTTTATCCTGATCAAACACAGGGTTCTGCGGAAGATATGAAATACGAAGACCGTTACTTACTACGACCTGCCCGCTGTCCGGAGTCTCAACTCCTGCAACAATAGATAAAAGCGTTGATTTACCTGTTCCGTTTGTTCCAACGACGCCTATCTTGTCGGTATCATTTATACCAACAGATATCCCGCTAAGAACAGGCTTAGACATATATGCTTTAGAAACGTTTTCTACATTTAAAATATTCATTAACCATGTATTCCTATCGTGAAAAATAAGCCCCTCACAGCACTCCTATACTACCATGTACCGTATTTTTTGTAAAAAAGAAAGCGGCTATCCCCTAAAGAATAACCGCCCCTAAATATAAGATTCCTTGACTAATCTTGTATCTAGCGTTTTTTAGCGATAAGCATAAACATCGGCGTTGAAGCATTGTTTATCTTATCCTCATCAGTCCAGACCTTGTCGCATACACTCCAGTCTACCTTTGTGTCGCAGGTTCCTATCCTGTCAAAAATCTCAAGATCCCACTCAGGTCTTGTAATTTTACTTAAAGGAAGACACCTGGCAATAGACTCCATCTCAGCCACATTGGTGGTCGTTATCTGATCATAAGCATGGGCCTTTTCAACGTTAAGTCTGTCCTGCTCGTAGCCTCTTCTTTTTTCCTCATCAAAAAGATAATTGTACCAGTTAGCATCAAAGTTCACCAATATGCCATCCTTCTTAAGAACCCTTGCCCACTCTCTGTATGCCTTCTCCGGATCCTCAAGAGTCCAGGTCACATATCTTGATACCACTGCATCGAATTCTCCATCAGCAAATTTCAAATCATCTGCCTTCATATCAAGGAAAGTCACATTGCAGTTTTCTTCACTGGCATGGGCTTTTGCAGCACCCAGCATCTCCTCAGTACAATCTATTCCGGTTACGTCATATCCCATTTTGGTAAGGATAACAGAGAAAAATGCAGGGCCGCAGCCAACATCCAGTATCCTGGCACCTTTCTTAAGTCCTGCAAGCTCCTTTTCAAAAACTTCCGCCCATTTATCTTCCAGCTGCTCACTGTTATATTCTGCAAAAGCCTCTGCGCGGCCGCCCCAATAATCCTGTATTCTTTCAAGTAGTTTCTTCATATTCTTTCACCGTTAAAATCGAATCTATTAATAACTTCGTATATTCCTTTGTGCTTCTGTGCATTATGTCGTATGCACTTCCCCTCTCAACTTCCCGTCCTTCCTTAAGGACAAGGATCTCATCACAGATTTCCTCTGCAAGAGCCAGGTCATGGGTAATAAATAAAATCGATATACCCTTTTCCTTAAGTCCCTTTAAAATATCCATGATCTGAGCCTGTACCAGAACGTCCAGTGCACTTGTAATCTCGTCGCAGATAAGGAGCCCCGGCGAAAGCATAAGTGCTCTTGCTATGGCTACCCTCTGACACTCTCCTCCTGATAATTCATAGGGGTATCTACCAAGGTACTTATCCGGCAGATGGACCTGAGAAAGAACTTCCTTTGCCAGCTTTTCCATCTGTTCTTTGTTTAAATCAGATAGATATCTTGCCGCCTCAAAAAGAATTTCCCTTACCTTCATTCTGGGATTTAAGGAGGACTCAGGATTTTGGAAAATCAGCTGCATCCCATAGCGGCTGTTAAAATCCTGCCTACTTACAAGACATTCTTTATCATTAAAAAATACACTTCCCTCATCAGCTCTCTCAAAGCCTGCTATAATCTGTGCAATTGTGCTTTTGCCGCTTCCGCTCTCCCCGATGAGCCCAAGGCACCTGCCTTTTTTAATTTCAAAGCTGATATCGGCTGCAGCACAAACTCTGACATTTTTCCTGCAAAAAGTCTTTTTAAGAGAGACTACTTTTAATACAACATCCTTCATGACAGTTCCTCCACATACGGATTCCTGTTTATCAGAGCCTTGGTATAGGGGTGCTTTGGATTAAACAACACTTCCCTCTTTTCCCCAAACTCTGCAAGCTCTCCCTTATACATAACTCCGATACGGTCAGCCATTTTCGAGGCAACTCCCATATTGTGAGTAACTATCAAAATAGAAGTTCCGGTCTTTTTCCTAAGTTCCATGAGAAGGTCAACAACCTGAGCTTGAATAGTCACATCAAGAGCAGATGTGGGCTCATCTGCAAGAAGAAGCTTTGGATGATGTACCATAGCCATTGCAATTGCAACTCGCTGACACATTCCTCCTGAAAGCTCAAAAGGATATGACTTCCAAACCTGATCTGCGTCATTAAAATTCATGGCAATAAGCTCATCTTTCCCCTTCTTTTCAGCTTCGCTCCTGCTTATTTTTTCATGGACACGTATGGCTTCTATAAACTGTTTTCCTATTGTGCGTACAGGATCAAGAGATTTTTCGCTGTCCTGAAAAATCATTGCGATATCTTTTCCCGCTAATTCTGAACGTGAAGGAACAGACAGGGATACAATATCCCTGCCTGCAAACATGATCTTTCCGTTATTTATTTTTCCGCCATTTCCAAGGAGTGATAATACGCTTCTTAAAACTGTCGTTTTACCGGAGCCGCTTTCACCGACAATCCCTACGATCTCACCTTCCTTTACAGAAAATGAAACGTTTTTTACAGTCTCTTCTTTTCCGTATGAAACTGACAGATCCTCGATCAAAAGCAAATCATTCTTATCCATGCACATTTATTCCTCAACGTCGATATTTGCATCAATCAGATAATACTCTGTAGGATTAACCGTTACGCCTGAAACCTTCTTGTTCCATACGCAGATAAGCTGCTGGTGGATTACAAAATCAAAAGGTCTGTCTGTTACTACTTCCTGACAGATCTTCTTAGCAATCTCTGTCTGCTTGTCGGTATCAAACTCTGTTGCAAGCTCGCCTGCAAGTTCATCTACTGTAGCATTTGAATAGCCTGCGTAGTTATTGCTTGCGCCTGTAGTAAAGAGCATGTTAACAAAATACTGAGGTGTTCCTGTAGGAGCCATAGCATAGCTAAGGATTGCTATATCGTAAGCTCCGTCTGCAAGATACTCATCAAGTACATCGTAGGTTGTAATTTTAAGCTCAATGCCCGCTTCCTTAAGTGAAGACTGAAGCATGTCGCCAAGCTGGATGCTTGCATCGTTGTAGCTGTAAGTAATTGCATTGAATGAAAGCTTCTCGCCATCCTTATCAAGAATTCCGTCGTTATCAGAATCTGTATAGCCAGCCTCTGCAAGGATTTCCTTAGCCTTCTCTACATCGTACTTATCAACGGGAATATCAAGTCCGTCAGTTCCGCCGTAAGCGATGCCCTCAGGATAGATGCCGTAGCTTGAAGTTGCGTAGCCCTCGTATACAACGTTTGCAAAGTTGTCACGGTCGATGCAGTAGCCGATTGCATATCTAACTGCCTGATCATCAAGACCCTTTGTGTTTAAGTTGTACATAAGGAAGTCAGAACGTGTAGATGTAACACCCTCAACTACGAAGTTGTCATCACCTGTGAACAGCTTTGTTGAGCTTGCATCAAGCTGAGCGATCATGTCGATCTCGCCGTTCTGAAGCGCCATCTGAAGAGCGTTTGTATCATCAAGAATCTTGAGTTCCACTTCGTCAAGCTTAGGCTCTCCGCCCCAGTAGTACTCATTCTTTACCATCTTAACTTCTGACATTGCAGTAAATTCTGTAGCAACATAAGGACCTGTGCAGGATACGCCAAGAACCTCATCTACCTCAGCGTTAGCATCATAGATACCAAGAAGCGGATCGCAGAGGTCGTTCAAAATGGTAGGGTTAGGCTGAGTTGTCTTAATTGTAAGGTCCTGTCCGTCTGCCTCCATAGACTCGATAGAAAGAGTGCTGTCTGCGCGATCATTATTTGCATATGTACGATCGAAGCAATCCTTAACTGCCTGTGCTGTTACATCTGTTCCGTTTGAAAACTTAATGCCGTCCTTAATTGTGAAAACCCATGTTGTGTCATCAACCTGCTTATAATCAGATACAAGCCAGGGCTGAGGAACGAAATTAGAATCAAGACGGAAAAGGTTCTCACTGATTCCAAAGATAGACATAAGCCATCCGTCCCAGTTATATGCGACATCAAGACTCTCTGCTCCAAAGAATCCAGTTGTAGCTCCAGCTACAAGCTTCTTTGCGCCGCTAGATTCTTCTGACACCTCTTCTGTTTCTGTAGCTGCATCTTCAGATGCTTCCTCAGAAGCCTCCTCTGCTGCCTCCGCTGCATCCTCTGTGCTCTCAACTACTTCAGTCTCTGCATTGTTTTCAAGGGCCTCCTCTTTAGCACCACATCCTGCAATTGCAGATGCAGATAAAACTGTTGCAAGAGCAACCGCAAACAAATTTTTCTTTTTCATCTTATAAATCTCCTCTTCTATTTATTTATCCTCTTGGAATCAAGCTTATCCCGCAGGCTGTCTCCAAAAAGGTTAAACACTATAACAGCTAAAAACAAAGTGATTCCGTTGAACATGATTATCCACGGAGCAGTCTGGAAATAGGCACTTGCCTCATTCATAACTGCGCCCCACTCTGCTGTCGGCCTTGCTGCTCCAAGACCGATAAAGGAAAGCCCCGCCATACTAAGGATCACATTTCCCACATCAAGTGCAGCAGTAACAGCCATAACCCCTAACGTATTTGGAAGTACATATTTAAAAACTATCGCAGAAGGCGAAGCTCCATAGAGCCTTGCAGCTTTTATGTAATTATCATTTTTATAAGCAAGGATCATACTCCTTGAAAGCCTTGCGTAAGTGGTCCAATATACCGCTATAAGCGCTATCATTCCGGCTATAATACCTGTTCCAAGAATCGCTCCTATGGCAATAGCAAGGACAAATGCAGGAAAAGCCTGAAAAACCAGAGTGACCTTCATAAGCGCGTTATCAAGAATTCCACCTGCAAATCCAGCAATAACACCAATCAAAGTACCAAGGATCATAACTACAAAAACTACTCCCAGGGCAACAAACACCGATGTTTTTCCGCCTGCAATGATCCTGCACATAACGCACCTTCCAAGGTTATCTGTCCCAAAAATATAATCTCTGCATGGGGGCAAAAAAGCATTTCCCATGTCAACAAGATAGGGATCATGAGGCAAAAAGTGCTCTCCAAAAAGGCATATGGCAAGAAGCAACAAAACCGCCAGAGAGCTCATTATGAGCCTGATATCGGATGATGCCCCTTCCCCGGTCTTTTTTCCATTTCTAAAGTTCATCATCCAAGGTTCCTCCTTATCCGGGGATCCACAAGTTTATACAAAACATCCACCAGGTAATTTATCACCATGAAAATAATTGCCATCCACACTACAAAGGCCTGTATGACAGGATAATCCCTTGCGCTTATGGCATCTACCGCAAGCTTTCCCATACCGTTCCAGGAAAAAATACTCTCAACTATGGCTGAGCCTCCAAGCATTGTTCCAAAGCTCATAGCAAACAGCGTAAGAAGTGGCGCTAAGCTGCATACAAGTACATGTGAAAACAGTATAGACCTTTCGGATATTCCTCTCGAGCGAAGTCCCATAACATATGGCGCTTCAAGCTCTTTTAAAATAATTGCCCGAACCTGCCTTATGTACCAGGCAGAAAGCGTAAGGGACAAAACCAGCGACGGCATAATTATTCCCTTTAGGGATACTTTTCCAACCACAGGTAGGAGCTTAAGTTTTAATGAAAAAACATAAAGGAAGATAAGCGCCAGGAAAAATGCAGGAATAGATATAAACAGATAAGTTACGGCTCTGACTATACCATCGGTTATTCCGTCTTTTTTATATGCACTTATAATTCCAACAGGGGTTGAGATAATGATTGTAAGCAGCATTGAAACTGCTGTTAAAAGCAAAGTATTAGGAAGCGCTATGGCAAAAAGCTGCGATACGGACTTGCTGTTTTTAAAAGACACTCCCATATCACCGTGAACAAAGTTATTCAGCCACAAGCCATACTGAACTATCATAGGCTTATTAAGTCCAAGTTCCTGCCTTTTCGCCTCGAGCACTTCATCAGTGACCATCATGCCGGACTTCCCAAGAAGAATCTCAGCAGGATCGCTGGGTGATAAGTACACAAGTAAAAAGGAAAGAAATGTAATTCCCACTATTAAAACCGCTGCATTAAAAATAGCAACAATCCACCTTTTCATAATGTCCCCGCTTTTGTTTATCATAATTAACCTTTGGTATTTTAATAAGCCCAAAATCTTCGCACAAGCCTCCCCGGGGGTTATTTTTCTACATTTTTTTGGATTTTTATGGGTAAAAAGAAGAAACCGCCCGAAACAACCTGGTTTCCGAGCGGCTAAGAATTAAAATTTTTTTCTAAAATCAAAGGGTTTTAAGAAAAGCATCTGCAAGTTCAGGCCAAAGTTTTATCTCAGGATATGTCACATCAGGCCAGTAATGAACTTCTGACCAGTCTCTCAAGACTTCTTCCTTTTTCTCAGGAGAAACAGTGACTTCGTCATTCCTAAGAGCGTCACAGATTTTCATTATCTGCTCCATGCAGTAGGGCTCTCCGAATTTGTGATCGGACCAGTCCTGATCTCCAAGGCTAAGGCCGTGATGTCCTGCTGAAAATACGTGATGAGCATGAAGTACTCCTTCTTTTCTAAGGGCCTCTTCATACAGATAGCTGTTTTCAATAGGCACTGTCTCATCAGGAACTGTCTGCCAGAGGAAGGTTGGCGGAGTATCCTTTGTTACCTGTTTTTCAAGGGAATAATACTCAAGTTCTTCTTTACTGGCGTCATGTCCGATAAGAGCATTAAAGGAATCTCTGTGAGCAAACTCTCCCGAAGTTATAACAGGGTAACTCAAAATAGCCGCATCAGGTCTGTTTGATATAGTATTAAGCTCGCTATCAGAATCCGGAACATCACTATAGTGAACGCATACAGATCCGCAAAGGTGCGCCCCTGCTGAAAAGCCACAGATTGTAACCTTAGATGAATCTATACAGAATTTTTCTGCATCTTTTCTCACCATGCGGATAGCCCTTGATAAATCCTTCATAGGCTGATCCTTTAAGGGCTCTTTAAATAAAAGGTTTGTTGTGTATGTAACAACAAATGCGTTATAGCCAAAGCTATAGAACTTCTTTGCTACAATCTCTCCTTCAGTGGGGGATACCATGCAGTAGCCACCTCCCGGAACAACTATCATGCAAGGTCTTACCTCGTCATCATCATGAAGGTATGTAACCATGTTTGGCACAAAACCAAATGCAAGGGGATACGTGTACTCCCCGTCTTTCCACAGATCAATTCTACCAGTCTTCATATTCAGGTCTCCATCTACGTCATTCAAATATTTTTTGCTAACTGTTCATATTACTATATAATAATACTGAGAATTGAGACCAACAAGGGAAAACATATGTCTAACAATAAATCTAACAATACTTTTTTAAACGATACACTGGTATTTCTGACAGGAGTTGTTCTTGCAGCTATCATAGTCATTTTTTCAGTTGCAAATATAATGCACTACACAGCACACCTCGAGGCGGATATTGCTTCAGAAACCCTTCTGTCCGAAGTCCTCTATGAAAACAATCACATACAGCCGGATACATGGATCGCATCAACGGCAACAAGAATTATCGGTCCGCCGCTCCTTGCATCCTTCATCTATCCCTTAACCGGATATAACCTCAACCTGTCCATGGGAATAGCCTGCACAGTAATGATGCTGATTTTATGCCTTTGCATGCTTTTCTTTTGCAGGTCGATCGGACTAAACTGGCTGCAGAGCCTTACGGCGATACTTATCATGTTTATGCTGTCATCGCCCTCGGACGAGACTCAGCGCATGCTGTACCTGTATGCCAATTATTACGTTGCTCACTTTATCCCCATGTTCATTATCCTTGGATTATATGCCAGAGCTTTGAAAAAAAGAAAGCTCCCTGTTCTTTTCTGGATAATAGGCATCGTACTTGCAGTTATAAACGGCATTCAGGGAATGCACGCCAGCATGTTTGTATACCTGCCCCTTCTTGGCGCAGAGTTCTTGAGAACCCTGATTTTTTATATAAAAAAGAGACGCGCCCTTAAGGACATCACTCTGTGGGCATTCGTCCTTAGCGCAATTTGCCTTGTCTGTGCAAAGGTTTTTGGAGCCTACATGAGCGGCGGCGCATCAAGAAACATCCGTCACGCCCCTGAAAAATTTATGGACGTGGTGCTTCCAAACTTCCTTGATGTCTTGCCCTATGGCCGCTTAAAATGGGTTGTTATCGGATTTATTGTGCTCGCAGCTATTGGATACGTTATCTCATTTTTCTACTACAATAAATCTCCTGAGCTTTGGAGCGCACTGCCTATTGTATTTGGAATAATAGTTGTACTTCTCTCTGCAACCTTTACTACTGCCGAGGTTGCACCAAGATACTTCGTGATGCAGGTATTTGCAGTGGGAATTGGCTGCGGAATGCTCATGAGGCTATATAAATTCAGAGTCGATTACGTTGTAGCACTTTTAGCGGTACTCTATGGAATAATATCTGTCACGGTTTTCTACGACGGACTGATTGCATCTGATAACTCAAAAGAATCTGCCTATTATCGGATAGCAACCTGGATGGAGAAGAAAGGCTATGAATACGGCTACTCCACTTTTGACCACTCAAATACAATTACCGTCATGAGTAACAACAGGGTTAAGGTAAGGGGAATTGATTCTTTTAAAGAATTAAACGGAATAAAGTGGCTTACTGATACCACATGGTATCCTCCCACAAAAAATACTGAAGGAAAGACCTGCTATATAGTAACTAAGCATACTAAGGATGATTTTGATGAATGGCTATCCAAAAATAATCCAAAGATCGTAGATAGCTATGACATCGATAATTTCATCATATATGTGCTCGATAAAGATTATACGGCCATGAATCCATAAGGGTTCATAGCCGTATTTCCTTGAATAGGAGTAAAGGTTTCTATGCTAAAGCATTACTGCTCACGCGCTAGAATTATGCAAGCAAAATTCCATTTTATAACGCAGCAACTTCTCTGGTCGCCACAACGTCAACGCCGGTTCCTGCGACGTTTTTAACTACAACATCTCCGATGTGTACCGGCGCCTTAACGGCAGCTTTGTCAATTTCTTTCATGCATTCGAAGATCTTATCCTTTGGTATATTTGAAGCAGTTTTTACAGATACCCTTGGCTTATCTCCTCCAAGGATTACTGCTGTGCTTGTGACAGTCCTCTCAGGATGAGTCACTTCATTTCTTGCATATTTATCTCCGATAGCGCAGGTATTACCCTTTACGGATAAAACCTCTCCATCTTCCATCTCTACTGTTATCTGGCATCCCATAGGGCAGCCGATACATGTAAGCTCTCTCTTTTCCATGCTATCTCCTTCTATGATCCGTTTTTCAATGATCATTCTGACTCAATTTTAATCGTGATTTTCTTAAGGTCTCCTGCTTCCTTTAGCTTGGATTTTTGCAGAATAACCTGCTCCATTTCACCGGGAGCCATTATGCGCTTCTGGTTATGCATAACTCTCTTATCATCAAAATATACGCTTACGAAAGAGTTCTTATAAACAGCGCCGACTCTGAATCTCACGGTTAGAAGATCATCCATGCGATCAACATCAATTGTTGAAGGAACTGTATAACGGGCGCCCTCTGTTGCAAAAAGCTCAACAACCTTGCCCTTTTCTTTTTCACCGTCCTTAACAAACTTAGCAGCATTTGCACCGGCTCTTGTGGCTTCCTCAGAAACATAATCAACGAGGTCATGTACATGGAGCACATTTCCGCAGGCAAACACACCGGGAATATTGGTCTCAAGACTCTCATTAACCACAGGGCCGCTGGTTACGGGGCTCATCTCTACACCCGCATTTCTTGAAAGTTCATTTTCAGGAATAAGTCCGCAGGATAAAAGAAGAGTATCGCAGGTATAGCGCTCTTCCGTACCGGGGATAGGCTTCATCTTGTCATCAACTTCAGCTATGGTAACAGCTGTAAGGTGCTCTTTTCCCTCAATATCAACAACTGTATGTGACAGCTTAAGGGGTATTCCAAAGTCATCCAGGCACTGAACAATATTTCTCTTAAGGCCTCCTGAATAGGGCATAAGCTCTGCAACCACCTTAACCTTAGCGCCTTCCAGTGTCATACGTCTTGCCATGATAAGTCCGATGTCACCGGATCCAAGGATCACAACCTCTCTGCCGGGCATGTAGCCTTCCATGTTTACAAGTCTCTGGGCAGTACCTGCTGAAAAGATCCCTGCAGGTCTGTAGCCCGGAATGTTAAGGGCTCCTCTTGGACGCTCTCTGCATCCCATGGCAAGGATCACTGCCCCTGCCTTTATCTGATACATTCCATCCTCTCTGCTCATGGCAGTGACCACGCGGTCATATGAAATATCCATAACCATGGTGTTTAATTTGTACTCAATCTTTGCCTCAAGAACCTGGTCAATAAAGCGCTGTGCGTACTCAGGTCCTGTGAGCTCCTCCTTAAAGGTATGAAGTCCAAAACCGTTGTGAATGCACTGGTTCAGGATTCCGCCAAGTTCCTTATCTCTCTCAAGAATAAGGATTTTATCTACTCCCGCTTTTCTTGCGGATACTGCAGCAGCAAGTCCTGCAGGGCCGCCGCCGATTATTACGATATCGTATGCTTTCATTACTGCTCTCCTCCCTTCTGGTTCTTTGTTCGCTCCATTACGATATTGGAACGACCTCCGCTCTTTGTGATCTCCTCATAGGAAAGACCAAGCTCTCTGTGAAGGATCTCCATGGTACGAGGTGAACAGAAGCCCATCTGGCATCGTCCCATTCCTGCGCGGGTACGCCTCTTTACGCCATCAAGTGATCTTGCGCCTAGAGGTCTGTGGATCGCATCAAGGATTTCTCCTTCTGATACTGATTCGCAGCGGCAGATGATATTTCCATAGGCAGGATTTTTCTTTATAAGTTCATTCCTCTCTTCTATTGAAAGCTTAGAAGGATCAAGAATATCCTTTCTCTTGCTGATCCAGTTCTCCTTATTTGTAAGGCCCATCATATCACGGAGCATATTTCCAACCATCTCTCCGATTGCGGGGCTTGCAGAAAGTCCGGGGGACTCGATTCCGAGGCAGTCAATAAAGTGCGGAGCATCCTTTACTTCCTCAATTACAAAGTCATGCTTTTCAAGATGCGCACGAAGTCCCGAGAAGGAAGTGATAACCTTCTTAAGAGGAAGGTTTCTTACGTTGCCGTTAGCCTTCTCCTGAAGATAAGCGATTCCCTCTGCTGTAGTATTGGTGCCCTCTTTATCCTCGATATCCTCAGCAGTAGGGCCAACTATGAGGTTCCCATGAACTGTTGGTGATATGAGAACTCCCTTTCCAAGATCCGTTGGCTGAGGGAAAATTGTATGGGTTACATGATTTCCGGCTTCCTTATCGAGAAGGCAGTATTCACCGCGTCTTTCAATAATGTGAACTTTATCCTCACTTACCATATTGTGGATCTTATCAGCAAAAACACCTGCAGCATTAACAATGTATCTGGTCAGATATTCGCCGTTATTTGTGCGGATCTTCCAGGTACCATCCTCATTCTTTTTTATATCTTCAACTCTGGTATTAAGCCTGAACTCAACTCCATTAATGTTGGCATTTTCTGCCATGGCAATTGTGAGCTTGAAGGGGCAGATTATTCCGCCAGTGGGAGCATAGAGCGCACCTTCCACATTTTCAGAAAGATTAGGCTCCATCTCTAATGCCTCTTCCCTATTTAAAATCTTAAGTCCCTTAACTTTGTTCTTAACTCCTCTATCATAAAGGGTATTAAGTCCGCCAAGAGTTTCTTTGTGGATGCAGACAACCATTGATCCGTTCCTCTTAAAAGGAATATCCAGATCTTCGCAAAGCTTGTCCATCATCTCATTTCCCTTTACATTGAGTTTTGCCATAAGTGAGCCTTCAGCCGCATCAAAACCAGCATGGATAATAGCTGAATTAGCCTTGGATGTTCCCTCACAAACATCGTCACATTTTTCCAGAACGCATACATTTGCATTGTATCTGGATAATTCTCTTGCTACCGCGCAGCCCGTAACACCTGCGCCTATAACTATGACATCATACATACCTTATCTCCTTATAAAAAAATGGAGTCAAGTAATAAACGTATCTCATCATACGTACATACCGACTCCATCCCTCGCGTTACATGATTTAATTTGTTACTACTATTATGATACTTTATTTACTAAATATCAAACCAAAAGCTCAAAAAGTACAACTAAAAAAAGCTGAATTTAGTTTCTCGCCCAGCCTCTTGTGGCGGATACCGCCTGAGACCAGCCTTTTAATGCTTTGGTTCTCTTTTCATCTTCCATACCGGGTGTAAACTCTCTGTCTACTGCCCAGTTCTTTATTACATCTTCCTTGCTCTTCCAATATCCAACTGCAAGACCTGCAAGATATGCAGCTCCCATGGCTGTTGTCTCTACGCAGGAAGGTCTTACTACATTGGCATTTATGATGTCCGCCTGGAACTGCATGAGGAAGTTATTCATTGAAGCTCCGCCATCAACCTTAAGAGATGTCAGATGCTTGCCACAGTCAAGTTCCATGCAGTGAAGCACATCGTAGCTCTGATATGCAAGGGACTCAAGTGTTGCCCTTATAATGTGATACTTATTTACACCTCTTGTAAGACCTGTGATAACTCCTCTTGCGTAAGGATCCCAGTAAGGAGCACCAAGCCCCGTAAATGCGGGAACAACATAGCACCCGTTGGTATCCTCAACTCTGGTTGCAAAGTACTCTGAATCAGGTGAAGAATCCACAATCTTAAGCTCATCTCTAAGCCACTGAATTGCAGCACCTGCCACAAATACCGATCCTTCAAGTGCGTAGGTTACCTTTCCGTCAAGGCCCCATGCTATTGTAGTAAGAAGGTCATTCTTTGAATAAATAGGCTTATTTCCTGTGTTCATAAGAATGAAGGAGCCTGTACCGTAGGTGTTTTTAGCAGTACCCTCATCAAAACAGGTCTGTCCAAATAAAGCTGCCTGCTGGTCACCTGCTGCCCCTGCAATGCGGATAGGACCGCCAAAGAACTCAGGATCTGATTCTCCATAAACGCAGCTTGAAGGCTTAACCTCAGGAAGCATGCTCTTTGGAACTTCAAGAATATCGCAAAGCTCGTCATCCCACTCAAGAGTGTTTATGTTGTAAAGAAGAGTTCTTGATGCATTTGAGTAATCGGTTACATGAACGTTGCCCTTGGTGAGCTTGTAAATAAGCCATGTATCAACTGTACCAAAGCACAGCTCTCCTTTTTCTGCCTTCTCTCTTACACCTTCCACGTTTTCTAGGATCCAGCGGATCTTGGTTCCGGAAAAGTAAGGATCAAACTTAAGGCCTGTCTTTTCCTGGAACTTCTCTACTATTCCGGGAATCTTATCCTTCATCTGCTCTGCATAATCTGCTGTACGACGGCACTGCCATACGATTGCATGATATACAGGCTGGCCTGTTACTCTGTCCCATACAATAACGGTCTCACGCTGATTGGTGATGCCGATTGCTGCAATATCCTCCGCTGTTGCCCCAATCTTCTGCATTGCAAGACGGGCTACTGAAAGCTGCGTCTGCCAAATCTCATTAGCATCATGCTCTACCCAACCGGGCTGCGGGAAGTATTGTGTGAATTCCTTTTGAGCAACAGAGCACATTTCTCCCTTTTCATTAAAAAGGATACATCTGTTACTTGTTGTACCTGAATCCAACGCCATTACATATTTCGCCATTTATCTCTCCTCCAAAATAGCCATTTATAAGTACCTCGCTAAGTATAAGGAACTTCTGCTCTCGCACTCCGTGCGATCCAGAAGAACTCTTTAACACTAAGCTCGAAAGTACCTCGCTAAGTGTTAAAGGTTCCACACTTCCGGGTTTGTTGTTGATACTGCCATAGCCCCGCTGTTAAGGGCATTCATCACATCTTCCCGGTCGTTTATAAGTCCACCTGCTATTACAGGAACCCTACTTATTCCATTGATCTTTTTAATTATCTTTGACACCACAGCCCCAGGCAGAATCTCGATTACGTCAGGCTGGCATACGCCATGCTTTGACTGCTTCTCTATATTCACTAATGCCATGCTGTCTATTACAAAATATCTAAGGACTGAATAAAGGCCCAGTTCCTTTGCATGCTGTATGAGATTACCCTTGGTAGTTATTATGCCGTCAGCCTCAGTGGTGTTTTTGATAAAATCAAGGCACACATCCTTATTGTTGTTAAGGCCGGTTACCAGATCAACGTGGACCATAGCAAGCTTTCCTGCTTCCTTTATCCTGCTGACAATCTGAGCGATTGTGCAGACATCGCCATACAGAATAAATATAATTCCGCAATCTGTTTTCAGTGCTCTTGTTAAGCCTTCGTCATCCTTAACCGCTGCTATTACTGGATTTTCCTCAATCTTATCTATAAAATCTCTATGCATTCTCTATAGTTTCTCTCTTCCAAAAATAGGCATAAAAAAAGAACATGGACAACAAACAGGCTCCCCGCCTGTTTATACGCACGCCACATTCTCAAATATCAATGGCACTCATTAACTTGTAGTCAATATGATACCGCCATTTTGCAAAATAATCAACAATAAATTGGTGATTTTCTTTTGTTTTATGTGTATTTTCACTTATAGTTTGGCTTCATGTTCTTAAGTTCTTCGTATATTATTTTGTAATTGTCATATCTGACCTTTGAAATCTTGCCCTCTTCCAGAGCTCTTTTTACGCCGCAGTCAGGCTCTGCTATATGACTACATCCGCCAAATCTGCACTCCGGCTCATAGGGTTCAAACTCCGGATAGTAAAATGGAAGGTCATCTACAGTAACATCCTTAAGGGCAAGGGAAGTAAATCCCGGCGTATCAAATATGTAGGTTTTGTCCTTTTCATCTGATAACGCAGAAATAAAGAACATCTCAGAATGTCTGGTAGTATTCTTTCCACGATGTATCTTTTTACTAAGTTCTCCTGTTTCCATTTCAGCCTCAGGATGAAGTCTGTTAAGAAGTGAAGACTTACCAACTCCGCTGGGGCCTGCAACAACTGAAGTTTTCCCTTTTAGTCTCCTGCAAAGCTCATCAATTCCGGCGCCCTCATGTACGCTTATGAATATTACTTCATAGCCGCATTTTTCATAGGCATCCATAAGCTCCTGCTGCTCTTCCTTGGTGGCAATATCCTGCTTATTGAAGCAGATGATAACAGGAAGCTCGTACTTTCTCATCTGAATAAGGAATTTATCAAGGATGTTGTAGTTGGGATCAGGCTTTACTATTGCAAAGAGAACAACCGCCTGGTCGACATTTGCAACCGGCGGTCTTATAAGTGAGTTACGACGAGGCAGAATCTTGGAAATATTTCCGATTCCTGCCTCCTCGTCTATTATTTCGATTTCAACATCATCCCCAACAAGAGGTTTGATATTATCTTTGCGGAATATGCCCTTGGCCTTGCATTCATAAACACGGTCGCTTCCCGTGTTCACATAATAAAATCCTGCAATTCCTTTAACAATTCTTCCCTGCATCAATTCTCCTGAGTGAATGTAACTGCTCTGGTAACAGTATATTCCTGAGTAGTGCCTTCAATAATTGTTCCGTCATCTGCTGTAGTAGCAGGACTGGAAGCTGTGTAAGTAAATGTCAAAACACCTGTAGAAGCTGTGAGACCTGTTCTTACTACTCCGGCAATAGGGAATGAAGTAGTCGTGGTATCAAGGAGTGATACTCCATCAGCTGTCATAAAGGAAACATGAACCGAAACACCGTCTGTGTAGTTCTGTCCCTCTGTAGGTGCTGCTATATCGCCTGAAAAGCTGTAGGTTGCAGCCTTAGCAGGTCCGATTGATTTCTCAAGGTTAATCTTGGTACCCTTTTCAAGTATTGTGCCAACAGGCTGACTCTGTGCTGTGATTGTATCAAGAGGAGCTGTGTCACTGTTAACATCAATAACTGTGCCCTGCACAAGTCCAAGTTCGCCAAGCTTTAATGTTGCTTCTTCAATACCCATTCCGATAAGGTTAGGCATTTCAACCTGGTTGGTTGAAAGCTCTGTAGATGCTTCATCTGCTGCATCCTCGGTGCTTTCAGAATCAGCACTGTTTGAAGCTTCGCTCTCGCTCTCACCACCTGTGCTTACTGTGATCTTAACTGTAGCACCAAGTTCTACATACTCTCCTGCCTTGGGGCTCTGATCAATTACAGTATTCTTAGAAGCAGTGCTGTTTGAATCTTCTATCTTTTCAACAGAAAGACCAATTTTCTCAAGTTCTGCTCTTGCTTCAGCATAGGATACATTTCCGGTTACAACGTCAGGAACCTTTATTCCTTCCTGTTCACCTTCTTCTCCGGGGATCTGCTCGTAAACAACCACAGATCCATCATCATTACCAAAAACTCCAACAGCTCTGCCTATAATGTATATAAGAAGAATTCCGATGATCACTGCACCAAGAATCGCCATACCGATGGTAAGCTTTTCTATTCTACTATTGTAATCACCTGTTTTTCTATCGTACTCATCCTCATCGTCATCATAGTCATCAGATGGCCTGCGTTTTCTTGCGCTTTCCTTCTCGCGTCTGTTCTGCTCCTCATACTCGCGCATTACGTCAGCATTTAAACGCATCTGCTCTGTATCAGTCATTGCACCGATTCTCTTAGCATCAGCCTCAGTAGCAATTCTTGTAGCCTGTTCTTCGTCGGGATCCACAAGATTTACAAAGTCCTCATCCGGTGTAATGAGCGATCTCTTAAGATCAGAAATAAGCTCATCCGCATTCTGATATCTTCTGTCAGGACTCTTCTGACAGCATTTCATGACTATTTTCTCAACACTTACAGGAATCTCTTCGCTAAACTCTGCTGGTGAAGGAAGATCCTCCTGAATATGCTTTATAGCGATTGCTACAGTAGTATCTCCGTTGAAAGGAAGTCTTCCTGTAAGCATCTCAAACAATGTGATTCCAAGAGAATAGATATCGCTCTTGGCATCTGAATATCCACCTCTTGCCTGTTCGGGAGATGTATAGTGAACAGATCCCATAACATTGGAAGTAATAGTGTTACTGGTTGCAGCCTTAGCAATACCAAAATCTGTAACCTTAACTTTTCCTTCCTTAGAGATGATAATATTCTGAGGCTTAATATCTCTGTGGATAATATGATTTTTGTGAGCTGCCTCAAGTCCCATAGCCACCTGAATAGCTATGCTGACAGCTTCCTTAACCGTAAGCCTTGATTTTTTCTCAATATATCTCTTAAGTGTTATGCCATCCACAAGCTCCATTACGATGTAATGTATGCCGTTTTCATCGCCTACATCATATACATTAACGATATTGGGATGCATAAGTCCTGCAGCTGCCTGTGCCTCAACTCTGAACTTTGAAACGAAGTTATCATTCTCAGAAAACTCCTGTTTAAGCACCTTAACTGCAACCGGTCTGTTTAATTTATGGTCTTTCGCCCTGTATACATCGGACATACCGCCGGTTCCTATTTTTTCAAGGATCTCGTAGCGATCTCCGATCATCATTCCTATCTTTATCATTCAGCTCCTCCGTCAGCAAAAGGCTCTATCAGGATAACGGCGATGTTGTCCTTACCGCCATGCTGGTTTGCCATATCCACCAACTTCTGTGCCTTCTCGATGATATCTCTCTGTCCGCTGACAATCATTCTAATCTCTTCATCCTCGAGCATATTGGTAAGCCCATCTGAACACATGAGCACAATATCCCCCTTCTCGAGCTCCACGTTGAAGAAGTCAACGTCAACTGTATCATCTGCACCAATAGCTCTGGTAATTATGTTCTTCTCTCTGTGAGAACGAGCTTCTTCCGGATCAAGCCCCCCGGCTCTTACCATCTCCTGTACAAGAGAGTGATCTCTTGTGATCTGTCTGATATCGCTACCTATGACATACAGTCTGCTATCCCCTACGTTAGCAACCTGCAGGTAACGTCCCATGACAGTAGCGGCAACCACAGTAGTTCCCATTCCATAGAGATGTTCATCCTCTGCAGCCTTGGCACGAAGCTTCTGATTTGCCTTTTTAATAGCGTTCTCCAGAATTCGTACAGGGTTCTGCTCCAGAGATCTCTCAATCTCTTCTACCATTGTATTAACGGTATACTTTGATGCGTAATCTCCTGCGTTGTGACCGCCCATTCCGTCTGCAACGATAAACACGTTGGACAGATTTCCGATGTGCCTCTCGGAGGAAAATACGTAGTCCTGATTTAGTTTTCTTTTCTGACCAACGTCAGTTATGGAAAATGTCTTAAGCAAAGATGCCTCCGATAAAAACAATATTGGCACAGATACTCAAGTACTGACATTATCACTACATGAAAACAACCTATGCCAATTACAAAATATAGCACAATACGAACTATTTTTCAAATTTGATGTACAGCTCAATTAAGAGATGAAGTTCTTTAAGTCATAGGAGAGGCAACTATTTCAGATGTCCTTAACCAGATAAAAATTATCAATTCCTGTCCTAAAAAAAGTGCTATGATATTCCGGAAGACTTTAAATAACGAGGACACGAAGATGGAATACATATACGAGACTCATTTACACACTGTCGAAGCCAGCGCTTGCGGAGTGGCACACGGAGCTGATTATATCAACTACATGCTAGGTCAGGGATACAGCGGAATCATCGTAACAGATCACTTTTTTAATGGAAACAGTGCTGTACCAAAGGATCTGCCCTGGAGTGAAAGGGTTGAGCTTTACTGCAAAGGCTACGAGCAGGCTCTTGAAGCCTCTAAAGGAACAGACCTTAACGTTATGTTCGGTATAGAATATAATTTCCAGGGAGATGAATATCTTCTCTACGGAGTAGATAAAGAGTGGCTCCTTGCTAATCCCGACATAATGGAAAAGGACAGACATCAGGTCTATGAAGCTGTTCATAATTACGGTGGCATCATGGTACAGGCCCACCCCTATAGGGAAAGGGGCTATTTATCAGCTATTCACTTAACCCCATCTGTATGTGACGGCGCAGAAGTATATAATTCGGGGAATGATGATTACCAGAACGCCCTTGGATATGAATTTGCCGTTAAGCACGGTTTTACAATGTCCAGCGGTTCCGATATTCACGCTATCCCTCAGGATGAAATGGGTGGAATGAGTTTCCCCTACAAGATAAACAACATCAGAGAATATGTTGAAGCCTTTAAAAAGGGCGACGGAACTCCTGTTTTCAAAAAGAATGCGCAAGATGCAGGCACCCCCTTTATTCCTGTTGCATCAAGCAAAGAACAGACCGTTCCCACAAAAGGTCCGACACTTGAAGTTGTTATTCATGACTAATTGTTGAATTCATTTTTTCACCAAAAAGCTACGGCATAGGAAATGCAGATTCTGCAAATCCTATGCCGTTTTTGTTTTCAGATCAGTCAATCCGGTTTCTCCACTTCTTCCAGAGCCTTTTGGTAGAGATTTACATCATTTATATCCGGATCAGACCTTAGTTTTGATGCATATTTAATTCTCGCAGTAATCCTGTTTCCCTCAATTTCATGGATGGTTTCCAGTTGATTTACTATCCTGCCTGCAAGTCCTTCCAAAGCATTCCTTTTATCCACATAGGTAAGAATTGCAAAATAGGATTCCTTCAATCTGGCAACCGCACATGTCTGCCCTGTGACGGAAACAATGCTCTCGCCCATCCGCTTTACAAATTTATCACATATACTCTCGCCATAAGTGGACAGAATCCTGTCGAACTTTGTACTTCTGAGGATAATAAGCCCATAATTACGAGCCTTATCTGCATATTGCTCGGCATAATCATACATACTAAGGTTAAGAGCCCTTGCTGACATCAGGCCTGTAAGATGATCTATTATCTGATTTTCATTTCCATCAGTGAGGAAATCAAGTTCCTCTGACTCATCCACAAAGCTTCCTACAAGGCCTACTATCTCGCCCTCTTTATACACCGGCATCTTTTTGCATCTGATATCATGTACCACTCCGGATACAATACACTGACCTTTAGCATTGATTACCCTTTTCCCCTTTCCTATAACATCTATCTCATCATCCATGTAAGGAGAATTATCCACATGCCACTGCATCTCTTCATCTGTTTTTCCTATGATCTCATCAAGAGATTTTATTCCGTAAAAATCAAGGAACGCCTGGCTTACTCCCATGAATCTCCTGTTTTTATCCTTCCAGAAAAACTTGTAAGAGGTATTCATAACCAGGTTTTCAAACAATGTCGGAATATCAAGGCCACTCTCTTTTCCTCTGTTATCCAAAGTTCTGTAGAGCTCATTATTATGAATTTCATTAAGAGCATCCACAACATCGAGAGTTACCTGCTTCATACACCACAGATATTCAAAGCCGTCTGAACTTAAAGTTCTTAGTATAAAAATTACATACCATACATAGTTGCCATTTTCCTGCTTAATTCTGAAGTATTTGCCTATATATCCGTGATCGGAGTTTTCTACCTCTCTCCTGATATTGGTAAAATCTACATATATCAGGAAATTTTCCTTGTCATTGGGATGCAGGAACTCTTCTGCAAAAGCCTTCATAACACAGTCATAGTTAGTATTTCCAACCTGCCTTGCCTTAAGGTATTTGAATCCACCAAGCAGGGGTATAATCTTATTGTTATTGGCATCAATCAGATGGACAACCTCAAATAGTTGATTTAACTCTCTAAGCTTTGAATCAAACAGATTCCTATTCTTATTTCTTTCATCTTTTGTAATATTAAGAATTCTTCCCTTTATTATATGATGTCCATTATTTTCAGCCAGAATCTCGCAATTAAGCCTAAAATAGTTTCCATTTATTGTATAGTAGAAAGATGATTCTCCATCCTCCTTGATCATAACGTTAATCATCTCTCTGTAACGCTTCATAAGAGGAGAAGAAGTATGATAGATTCGCCTGTCTATCTCCTCAATATCATTAACACCTTCCATGAAAATCTGTTCTCTATAAGCTCTGTTCATGAACAAAGTTCTAATTGCTTTTCCATCATCTTCAATGATTTCAAGAGGTGTATCAATATCTCTTATATGGAATCCCGCAACCTCATAGAAATGCCTCCACTGTCTCATCTCAACAGATATTCTTTTTTCTGCAAGATGTGAGAACATATCCATCATCTTTTCAGGCCTTCCATAAAAGTATCCCTGAATCATCTCGCAGCCGATATTTTTTAGGAACTCGACCTGTTCCTCTGTTTCAACACCTTCTGCCAAAGTCTTCATACCGATATCTTTTGCCATACTAATTGTAGAACGCATGATAGCCTTGGACTTCTCAGTAAAGGATGTAATGAAATTCATGTCCATTTTCAGCATATCAAACTGGTTGTCTTTAAGCAGATTAAGAGAAGAATATCCACTTCCGAAATCATCCATCCAAATTTCATATCCGGCTTTTCTAAAGCTGGAAATTACACCATGCATAAGGAATTCGTCAGAGATAAACATACTCTCTGTTATCTCAATATGGATATAATCTCGAGGAATGTCATATTTTTTGACAGCATTTTCAACTACTTCAAGCATGTCGCACATAAGGAAATCAAGACGCGAAAAATTGACAGAGACCGGAACTATTGGTACAGCTGCCTTGGTAAACTCATGGAGATCCTTACATACTTTCTCAACCATGTAGCAGTCAAGTTTATGTATTATCTGCGCATCTTCAAGCGCTCCTATGAATTTGTCCGGGAAAAGTAAACCGACTTGAGGATCAACCCATCTGGACAAGGACTCAACACCGCATAACTGACCTGTAACCGTGCGAATAACAGGCTGATAGAATACTTCTATCCACTCATTCTCTATCGCCTGATCAATGTTTTCTATTACATATTCGGTTATCGAGTCGATTTTTTTTGCTTTGACTAACTCCTTGTCATCAAAAAAATCCGACCTGCGTCTGCGCATGTCAGCCTTATCTATCATGTGTACTCCCCCCCATAAGAGTATTTCCTGTAGAAATTATAACATCTAGGGTTGAACGTAGCTTAATGTAAGTCTTAACAATTAATAAACTTTTTCGAAAGAATGAGATATTTTTGAAATTAAGTTTCAGAAGGGGGTACGGTCTAAAGGCGAGATTGTGAAAATCCATTTGGGCACGTAAATATCGCTTCGGTCGGCGCTAAACGCTCGTCCACCGGACGAGCAGCAGTCTCCGTCCCACTTCGGTCGGCGCAAAGCCGAGGTCCACTGGACCCGCGGAAAAGCGTGAGAGGGGGATTCGATCTCCGCTCAGATTCTCGCTAGTCTGGCTCTCTACTCTTACATGGATGATCGAACTTTTCCACTTTTATCCACGTAAAAACTGCTGATGTTCTGGGTTTCCATACATGGATAACTATCTATTTTCAATTTTATCCCCGTAAGATTTGTCCGTATTCTGAGCTTCTCTACGTGGATGACAATCTATTTCCACTTTTATCCATGTAAGCATAGCTATCATTCATGGTCTTTCTACGTGGATAATTGACATTTTTCCATTTTATCCATGTAATCGTAGTCCCGCTTAAGCCAATAAAAAAAGATTTTCCTTAAGTCTGAAGCAGGCTTAGAAGCCTGCTTTTTTTAGTGTGAGAGGGGGATTCGATCTTCGCTCCGCTCCGGTCGTTGCTAAACGGCGTCCACAGGACGCCAGCAACCTCGCCCCCGTGGGACCCGCGGCGGAGAGCCGAATCCCAATCTACGACTTGGAACAAAACAAAAAGAGGAATCCCTTTCGGAATTCCTCTTTTCATTTGTTCGTAGCGAGAGGGGGATTCGAACCCTCGACACCGCGGGTATGAACCGCGTGCTCTAGCCAACTGAGCTATCTCGCCATATGTATTTATCAGGTCTTCTCTCGTCGACCGACCATGCTAGTATATCGCGGCTATACTGATATTGTCAACAATATTTTTATATTTTTTTCTGGTTTTTTTCGTATCCAATGTCATGTCGCGGAAGACACTCAGACCCGCTTAAATACAGAAAATAAAAGCGCTACGATTAAACTATCACTTCTAGCCAATCGTAGCGTTTCCTTATTTGTTAGTTTTCAGATAACTATTGCCGCAACAATAGCAGACTCTTATCTGTTTCAAAATACCTGACTCACAAACAATACCAATCACTTATGCACCAACATACTCTGCAATGACCTTATATGTATTCTTTATTCCATCGATATGAGTTCTCTCATAGCCGTGGCTCGCTCTGGTTCCGGGGCCGATGGCAGCATGTCTCACATCAAAGCCTGCTACCAGTGCAGGATCTGCGTCTGTTCCATAATGAGGAGTGAAAATATCCGGAACATAATCCGCACCTGCCTTTTTAGCGGCCTCTTCCAGTTCCATTGACATATCCATGTTATATGGGAAACGGCTATCCTTCCAGAATACAGAAACCTTTCTCTCATCGGTTGTCTGCTCAGGTCCTATACATGCAATGTCTACAGCAAGGAAATCTTTTACATCGGAAGGAATAAGAGATCCACCATGACCAATCTCTTCATAGAATGAAATGTACAGATATACTTTTCTTGAAAGCTTTACCTTTCCGTCCTTAATATCATGCAAGAGTTCCATAAGAACAGCTACCAGAGCCTTGTCGTCGATATAATGTGACTTGATATAACCGTTTGCATAAACGAATCTGGGCTCGATTGCAACATAGTCACCAACCTCGATTCCAAGCTTTCTAACATCAGCAGCGCTCTTTACATCCTCATCGAGAACCACAAAAGAATTTACATCGAAATTTGCAACCTCCTTGTCAAGCTCATCCTCAGTAACATGTACAGACGCATTCTTTCTCTGTACACATCCTGTGATGACCTTTCCGCTTCTTGTATGGATACGAACGTTCTCACGTTCTGTGTGATAAGCATAAAGACCGCCAACCTTGCATACCTTTATTGTGCCGTCTTCATTTATGTGACGAACCATCATTCCAATTGTATCGCCATGGGCAGTGATAAGGAGTGGATTTCCCTCTCCGCCTGCCTCAATAATAAGGCCACCCTTGTGAAGCTCAGTGGTCGTAAATCCCATCTTCTCTACTTCTTCTTTAAGATAATCTTGAAGTTCATGATACTGTCCTGTAACAGAGTCAATTGATAACTCCTTTTCCAGTTCTTCAAGATATCTTTTCTCATTTAACTCGTAACTCATTAGGCTCGTACCTCTTTTCATAAAAAGATTAAAATAATAACATGCGCGCAAGTACAGATTTTCTGCGCATTTTCACTTGGAAAATTATATCATAAAAAAATATGCGATTAAAAATTTTTGTTGACAACCATGAAGGAAAAGATATATATTAGCATGGTCGGTCAGCAAAAGAAGACCTATGGCGAGATAGCTCAGTTGGCTAGAGCACGCGGTTCTTACCCGCGGTGTCGAGGGTTCGAATCCCCCTCTCGCTACGAACAAACAGAAAGAGGAATTCCGAAAGGAATTCCTTTTTTTGTTTTGTTCCAAGTCGAAGATAGGGATTTGATCTACTCGTCACCGCGACCGCGGGGGCGAGGTTGCTGGCGTCCGGTGGACGCCGTTTAGCAACGACCGAAGCGGAGCGTAGATCGAATCCCCCTCTCGCTTTTCCTTTTGGCTTTGCGCCGACCGGAGTGGAACGGAGACCGCTGCTCGTCCAGTGGACGAGCGTTTAGCGACGACCGAAGCGGAGCGTAGATCGAATCCCCCTCTCGCTACGAAAAACAAAAAGGGAATCCTGCAAAGGATTCCCTTTTTCTTTACTGTGCAAGCTTAAGTTCCTGTCCTGCAAAAATCTTATTGGGATCAGCAATACTGTCCTTGTTCAGTTCATAGATGTTTGCCCATTTCTTTGAATCGCCAAGCTGTGTTCTTGCAATACCCATAAGGCTGTCGCCGGGCTTAACGATATATGTGATAGTTGCAGGTGCCTGATCAGCTTCAGCTGTCTCCGCATCCTGAGGCTCAGGCTGTACTACAGGAAGTGTAGCATCAGCTGCTGAGAGATTATTTTTAAGAGCTGCTATTTCTTCATCACTAAGTCCTATTGACTTAAGATATCCGGCTGCTCCTGCTGCTAAATCAGCACTCTTAAGATCATTTACACCAAATGCATTCTGCAGACTCTTAACAATATTTCCCTTTGAAACGGAGTCATAGCGAGGATCATCCTTTGTGATTCCGTAATAGTTGTAGAAGGTTGTCATATAATCTGTAACCACTTCG
>JAILPB010000093.1 GCA_024690485.1 Butyrivibrio sp.
GGTTGGATACCTTGCGCAGAATCAGAATATTGATTCTGCCCACAGCATTTATGAAGAGCTTCGCGAGATGAAGCGTGATGTAATAGACCTTGAGAAGAGTATCAGAGATGCTGAAAAGCAGATGGATATTTTGCAGGGAGATGAGCTTACAAGACTTATGGAAAAGTATGCTCAGATGAATCATGAGTACCAGCTTAAAAACGGCTATGCTTGGGAGAGTGAAGTAATCGGCGTTGCAAAGGGTCTTGGCTTTTCCGAGGAAGAGTTTGATAAGAGAATTTCCACACTGTCCGGAGGACAAAAGACAAGAGTTGCCTTAGGTAAGCTTCTTTTGCAGACTCCTGATCTGATCATCCTGGATGAGCCTACAAACCACCTTGATATGAATTCAATTAAGTGGCTTGAGGGCTACCTTATGAACTACAAGGGAGCTGTTCTTGTAGT
Organism: Butyrivibrio sp.; assembly: GCA_024690485.1. Lineage (GTDB taxonomy): Bacteria > Bacillota > Clostridia > Lachnospirales > Lachnospiraceae > Butyrivibrio. Next base: position 445 of record JAILPB010000093.1, read on the forward strand.
ATCCCATGATAGATATTTTCTGGACAGGATCGCTCAGAAGGTAATCGAGATCGATAACAAGGGCTGTGATGTATATCAGGGCAATTACTCTGCTTATGCAAAAAAGAGAGAGCAGATAAGGGCTGCGAAGCTCAAGGCATACTTAAATCAGCAGGCTGAGATTAAGCACCAGGAAGAGGTTATTGAAAAACTCAAGCAGTTTAACAGAGAAAAGAGCATAAAGCGCGCAGAGAGCCGCGAGAAGATGCTTGATAAGATAGAGCGACTGGAAAAGCCTGTGGAAGTTCGCGATGACATGAGGATCACACTTACACCTTCCTGCGTAAGCGGAATGGATGTAATGCACGTTGATTCAATTGCAAAGTCCTTTGGCTCTGAACAGCTCTTTAAGAATATTTCTTTTGATATAAAGCGCGGTGAAAGAGTTGCTATTATCGGTGATAACGGAACCGGTAAGACCACCATGCTTAAGATAATAAACAATATGGAGACTTTGGATGCAGGTGAGATCACCCTTGGAGTTAAAGTTCATATTGGATATTACGACCAGGAGCATCAGGTTCTTCACAATGAAAAGACTTTGTTTGAAGAGCTTTCGGATGCATATCCTTCAATGAATAATACAGAGATACGAAATACTCTTGCTGCATTTCTTTTTACCGGAGATGACGTATTTAAAAGGATAGGAGACTTATCGGGTGGCGAGAAGGGAAGAGTATCCCTTGCAAAACTCATGCTTTCTGATGCAAACTTCCTTATCCTTGATGAGCCTACAAACCACTTGGATATTACCAGTAAGGAGATCCTTGAGGATGCCCTTTGCGGATACGAAGGCACTATATTGTATGTAAGCCATGACCGTTACTTTATAAACAGGACTGCAACAAGGATCCTTGACTTAACTCACGGTCACATAGTTAATTATGTGGGAGACTATGACTACTACGTAGAACACTGCGAGGAGCAGACAAACAGAGTGCTTATGGAGAGCGGAAGTCACTCCACTGCAGGAAAAGGTATCGGTATAGAATCAGCGGAAGCAGCATCAGCTACAAGCTATTCTAAATTTGCAGGTGCAGCTGATAAAGGCTCTGATAATGGATCAGGCGGCGGGGCTACAGGTGCCGCAGACTGGAAGGCGCAGAAGGAAGAAGCCGCAAGGAAGCGTAAGCAGGAGGCTGCACTTAAGAAGTGCGAAGAAGAAATAGCAAAGCTTGAAGAGAGGAATGAGAAGATAAACGCAGAGCTTTCAGATCCGGAGGTTGCTACAGACCTTGCTAAGGTAAGAAAGCTTTCCGATGAACTTTCAGAAAACGAAGATCACCTTGGAGTCTTATATGATGAATGGGCAGAGCTTTCAGAATAATTAATTCATGAAAAGGGGGTGTGTTTGGAGGCATATGTTGAAATGTCGCTCGAGGTCTCCTTTTCTCCCTATCTCAATACCTTCAAAAATATACGCTTGGGCTGATACTCCATAAAAATATAATTGTCACCACTTTTTCCATGTTTTTAATGCATAATCAGCGCATTATTGATAGCTTTTGGCTCAGAAAGAAAAATGATTATTTTGTCACCACGAAATCAACAAAAAAGGGATGGCAAAAAAATAAATTTCACATCTCAGCCAAAATAAGCGGTATATCGTATATGTAGACCAAGAAAATCATTCACATTTCCATACTCCGAAGGAGTTGTAGTTCTTAGAGTCTGACGAGAGCATTTGCTCAAAATGATAAAAAATCTCATTGTTA
>JAILPB010000020.1 GCA_024690485.1 Butyrivibrio sp.
GTATTCTTCATTTCAGATCTTCTTATCCACCTTGCACAGGACCAGCTTTCCAAGAAGGCTGCAACAGTAATCGAGGGTGAGGCTCTTGACCTTATCGTTGGCCACAGACCTTTCGTTATTGAGAGCAAGGAAAAAGAGAAAGCTGAAAAGGCAAACAGTAAGTATACAGCCGGACAGAAGTATGCCATCGAAGCTGAGAAGGCAGAGAAGGCTGAGAGCGGAAAGGTTTCAGGTGCAGTTCGTCGCGGAGTTTTGGCACTTCTTCATGACCTCTACGGAATCGAGGAAGAGGACTTCATTTCTGCAGAACTTGAGATCGTTCCTGCTGGAAAGGCAAGAGATGCCGGCTTTGACAGATCAATGATCATGGGCTACGGACATGACGACAGAGTATGTGCATATCCTTCAATGCGCGCTATTTTAGAGGCCAAGAACTTAAAGAGAACAGCTTGCTGTATCCTTGTTGATAAGGAGGAGATCGGCAGCGTTGGTGCTACAGGTATGCAGAGCAGATTCTTTGAGAACGCTGTTGCAGAACTTATGAACCTTACGAAGGAAGGCTTTAATGACCTTGCACTCAGAAGATGTCTTGCAAATTCCTGCATGCTTTCTTCTGACGTAAGTGCCGGCTTTGATCCTACATATGCAGCATCATTTGAGAGAAAGAATGCATCATTCCTTGGAGAAGGCCTTGTATTCAACAAGTTTACAGGTTCAAGAGGAAAGTCAGGATCTAACGATGCAAATGCAGAGTACATCGCTGAGATCAGACGTGCACTCGATAAGGATGGCATTGTTTATCAGACAGCAGAGCTTGGTAAGGTTGATGTTGGCGGCGGCGGAACAATCGCATACATCCTTGCACTTTACGGCATGAACGTTATCGATGCAGGTGTTGCTGTTCTCAACATGCACGCTCCGTTTGAAGTAATCGATAAGGCTGACCTCTACGAGGCTTATCGTGGATACATCTCATTCCTTCAGAATGTAGACTTTCGCAACCAGTGATTATTGAATCAGATATTCAATAAGCTATAACTATACAGTTGTGTATTATACCCGGACAGATGTAAAGCACGTCTGCCCGGGATTTTTTTGCCTTTTTTCTAAATGAACAGTATATAACAGTTGACAACAGTATTACACTGTTATACACTGTTTATTGGAGGATGAGATATGCATATTTTACTTAATAAAACCTCAATGGTACCTATTTATGAGCAGCTTATTGATCAGATCAAGAAGGAAATCATAAGCGGAGAACTTAAGGACGACGAGATGCTTCCATCTGTGAGGACGCTTTCAGGGGAACTTCGAATCAGTTCATTAACAGTTAAAAAGGCTTACGACAAACTCGAGGAAGAGGGATTCGTCGTTACTGTTCATGGTAAAGGCACATTTGTGGCGGCCACAGATCATCAGCTTGCCATGGAGGCCAGACGTAAGTCGGTGGAGGAAGAGATGGCGGCTGCTATTGATAAAGCCATAGCGCTTGGCATGAGCAAAGAGGAGATATTGGAGATAGCAACCATCATAATGGAGGAATACTAATGATTAAGGTTGATAATCTTGTTAAGGAATATGGCGATTTCAGACTTGATGTTTCACTGGAGATACCGGATGGAACAGTAACAGGACTGATCGGCAAGAACGGAGCCGGAAAGAGCACAACGATAAAATCAATACTGGGCCTCATCAGACCGGATAAAGGCTTAGTTACTATAAACGGCAGAGAAGTATCTGCACTTACAAATTCTGAGAAATGCATGATCGGAGCAGCAATGTCAGACTCAGGCTTTAGTATGTACTTAAGCGCAGAGGATGTGATACATATTTTGAAAAAGATGTATCCTCTCTTTGATGAAGCTTTTTTCAGGAAAAAGTGTTCTGACCTGGGCTTGCCGCTGAATAAGCAGATCAAGGATTATTCAACAGGAATGAGAGCAAAGCTTCGCGTTCTCATAGCGATAAGTCATAAAGCACAGATCCTTATAATGGATGAGCCGACTGCAGGCCTTGATATTGAGGCCAGAAATGAGACATTGGATCTTTTAAGGCACTACCTTGCAGAAAATGATAGGTGCTCAATTCTTATAACATCCCATATTTCTTCGGATCTGGAGGGATTGTGTGATGATATCTACATGATAAGCGATGGAAAAGTAGTGGTCCATGAAGATACAGATGTGATTCTGGGCAGTTATGCACTTCTTAAGATGGATCCAAAGACATACGACAATCTCGATAAATCATATGTTATCAGTACAAGGAGAGATCATAACGGAGTTACATGCCTTACCAATGAGCGACAGTTCTATACTGAAAACTATCCGGATATCATAATTGAAAACGGAAATATTGATGACCTGATCCTGTATTATTCACAGAATGATACTGCGGAGAGTGCATGATAGCATCAGGGATCTGATAGTGTGAAGCAAGTTATGAAAACAGTAGACCGTTCTAATGGAGGATTATAATATGCGTGGTCTGATTGAAAAGGATCTTCGTCTGGTATTTCAGAGAAAGCAGACGATTGTTATTTTTGTAATTATGGCACTACTGCTTGGATTTAGTGGAACAGGACTTTTTGTAGTTTCTTATCTGACTGTTCTGGCAGGAATAGTTGCCTCAAG
>JAILPB010000054.1 GCA_024690485.1 Butyrivibrio sp.
CCCAGGATACAGAGGAGATAATAAAGACAGTTACTTATCTTGCTCCTACTTACGGCGGAATCAACCTTGAGGATATCTCAGCTCCCAGATGCTTCGAGATAGAGGAGAGACTTAAGGAAAAGCTTGATATCCCTGTTTTCCACGATGACCAGCACGGAACAGCAATCGTAGTTCTTGCAGGTGTTATAAACGGTCTTAAGGTTGTTGGTAAAAAGAAGGAAGACTGTAAGGTAGTTGTAAACGGCGCAGGCAGCGCAGGAATCGCAATCACCAAGCTGATGCTCAGATATGGTTTTAAGAATGTGACCATGTGTGACAGAGAGGGCATTATCTCATCAAGCTATGAGAACCTCAACTGGATGCAGAAGAAGATGCTTGAGCAGACCAACCTCTCAGATGAGAAGGGAACTCTTGCAGATGCGCTTAAGGGCGCAGATATTTTTGTCGGTGTATCAGCTCCCGGCATCGTATCAGAGGAGATGGTTCAGAGCATGAATAAGGATGCGATCCTTTTTGCAATGGCTAATCCCACACCTGAGATCATGCCTGACCTTGCTAAGAAAGCAGGCGCAAGAGTTGTTGGAACAGGCCGTTCCGACTTCCCTAACCAGGTTAATAACGTCCTTGTATTCCCCGGAATTTTCCGCGGTGCATTAGAGGCAAGAGTTACACAGATCACAGAGGATATGAAGCTTGCTGCAGCAAATGCTCTGGCAAATCTTATAAGTGATGAGGAGCTTTCAGAGGATAACATCCTTCCCGCAGCTTTTGATCCGAGATGCGCAGATGCTGTATCAAACGCAGTTAAGCAGTTTGCAAAATAAAAATGTGCAAAGTGGCAATGGCCACAGAGCGACTTGTAGATCAAAATAGTAGTACCAAGAATGAATATAGTGGCAGGTAGTTATGAGTTCTCAATATTTGACATTGTATAAAATGATAGTGCTTTACATGCTCAGAAGGTCTGACAACAGGCTCAGTAAGGCACAGATATATGACTTTATTCTTGAAAATGAATACACTAATTTCCTGACTTTGCAGGAAGTGTTTGCTGAGATGGCGGAGTCCGAGCTTATCACTGAGACAGAGGTCGGAAACCGCACATACCTCTCCATGACTTCCGCAGGAGAAGAGACCTTGGGATTTTTCTCAAACAGGATCAATCCTGCTATCAGAGAACAGATAGACACTTTCTTTAAGGAAAACGGCATGAAGATTCGCGAAGAATCCTCAATCAATGCCTATTACAAAAAGACCGGTGAAAACGAGTACGAGGTTCATCTGTCTGCTACAGAAGGTGGGAAGTCTCTTATAGATATTTCCATCCCCTTCTGGACTGAGGAAATGGCCCAGACCGTATGTGACAACTGGAAAAGAAAGAACCAGGATATTTATCAGTACCTTATTAAGGAACTGATGTAAGGACACGGCTTTTTGCCTGTTAAAATGTCATTGACAAGTCATAGCTGGCTTGTTAGAATATCATTCGTGGCTGACATCAGTCACTGATTGCTGGCATAGCACAGTCGGTAGTGCGTCGCATTGGTAGTGCGGAGGTCACGGGTCCGATTCCCGTTGCCAGCTCGCCCTTAAATCCAGTATTTATCTGGGTTTAAGGGTATTTTTTTGTCTAAAAATCGTGGTCGTAAAGTGGTCTTTTTCGTAATTTCAACCAAAACATGACCGAATTACGTCAAGCTTTGTATCCTTCTGAACAGCTCTGATGTAGTGAAGAGTAGTGTTTTTGTCCACATGACCTGCTACATACATAACAGTTTGCAGATCACCACCTGTAGCTCTTGCAAGTTCAGATACACTCCAGAAACGAATCTTGTGGGATGAAAGATAAGGAACACCTGCCTTTGATGTGATAGCCTTTAAGTGATTGTTAAAATGCCCTGTATTGAGTGGATTGCCTTCTTTAGTACAAACTATATGCTCATATACTATCGGCTGCTCTTTGAGGCATTTAAGAACAAATAATGCCCTATCCGATAATGGGATGATTCTGGCACCGCGTTCTCCACCTTTGGTGTGGTTTAATTCCACAGGATGATTTTTGCCATCGGTTCCCTTCCTAAGTACAACCTCCCGTGAAATGCTTATGGTTTTCTTTCGGAAATCAATATCACTCCACCTGAGAGCTTTTAGTTCACCGATTCTTACACATAAGCAGAACATAAGCTCAATACCATACTCGTATCCTGATTTTTTGCTCATGGATGCAAGTACATCAAGAATCGCATCTCTGTCCTCGTTGGTGTATCTTATATTGCTGTTATCAACTGCTTTGAATTTCAAATCTTTACAGTTTAGTGATCTGCTCAGGTTATCGCTTACAAGGTCAGATTCAACAGCCAGATCATATATCATATTCAATATG
>JAILPB010000059.1 GCA_024690485.1 Butyrivibrio sp.
CGTACTTATCTGGCAGGTTTTGTTTGACTTTAACGGACTTTTCAATCAGTTCTATACACTGTTTGGCAATAACAAAGTCGACTGGCTTAAGTCAGAGCATGCGCAGGTAGTTATTGTTTTCCTGTTTTTATGGAAAAACCTTGGATATAACATGATCCTGTTTATGGCGGCGCTTTCCAGTGTGCCTAAGGACCTTATTGAGGTTGCAAGACTTGAGAGTGCAAGCGAAGCACAGATCTTCTGGACAATAAAGATGAGATACCTTTCATCTACCATATTATTCGTAACGATCATGTCACTGATAAATTCATTTAAGGTATTCAGAGAGATTTACCTTTTGACGGGAGATTATCCCTATCAGACGCTGTACATGATGCAGCACTTTATGAATAATACCTTTGCTTCAGTAGATTATCAAAAACTATCGGCCTCTGCCATCATGATGGCTATCGTAATTGTGATACTTATGCTCATCATGTTTCTTACAGAGAATCGATATGGAAGGGATATAGAAGGATAATGCCTCATCTTAGATTGCCCGATCCGGATAAGCGGTTTAAGACTGCGATCCGTAAGGCACATAGAAAAAAGAGAATATCAAAACTGGGGATTGTTATCGGAACCCTTATAGCAGCAGTATTTGCATTTTTATTTCTGCTACCTACGGTTCTTACAATAACAAACTCCTTTATGAGTTCATCTGAAATCAGTGCTAACTACGGCGCCGTATTTCAGACCACGGAATCAGGTGGTAAGGTCTTTATAGCTAAGACCGTTAACCTAAAGTTTATTCCGGATATTGTATCATTTAGTCAGTATTACACTGTGCTTTTTAAATCACCTGAATATCTGCTTAAATTCTGGAATTCAATGATATATGTAGTACCGATACTGGGATTTCAGCTGATGATAGCAATGCTTGCATCCTATGGATTTGCGAGATATCAGGGAAAAGTAAGGGAAATTATTTTCTTTATATACATAGTTTTGATGTTGATGCCATATCAGGTAACACTTGTTCCAAACTATCTGGTTTCATCGAAGCTGGGAATACTTGATACGAGATGGGCTATCTGGCTGCCCGGATTCTTTTCACCTTTTGCGGTATACCTTCTTACAAAATTTATAAGGAGAATACCAACGGAGGTAATGGAAGCTGCATCTATAGACGGTGCGGGAGAGTGGCAGATTTTTTCAAGAATCTGTATGCCACTTTGTAAGAGCGGCCTTATATCAATAGCTATTCTTGTGTTTATAGATTATTGGAATATGGTTGAGCAGCCACTTATTTTGCTCAGTAATGATGAACTTCATCCGCTGTCGGTTTTCTTATCCAAGATCAACGCAGGAGAGATAAGCCTGGCATTTGCGGTTGCTGTTATATATTTGGTTCCGCCACTACTTATTTTCCTATACGGTGAGGAATATCTTGTTGAAGGTATTTCATACCAGGGCGGTTTAAAAGGTTAATTATTGGAATATATAAGGGAAGAGGATATATAAAATGTCTGACGTAAAAAACCAAAGAGAAAAGAAAACAAGAAAGGATATTATTAAGGATATTGCCATTGCATTCCTTGCAATTCTCCTTTTGCTTACATTTTTCTCAAATACCATCATGAACTTTTCATTGCCGGAAGTTGCAATCCAGCAGATAAGCTCAGGTACAATATCACCTATGATCAGAGGATCAGGAACAGTTGAGGCGGACAGCCCCTACAATGTTAAGGTAACACAGGAGAGAGTAATTAAATCTGTTGCCGTAGCTGAGGGTGCTCATGTAAAGAAGGGTGATATTCTCTACTATCTTGAGGATAAGAAGTCTACAGAGCTTACAGAAGCTGAGCAGAAGCTTGAGGAGCTCACACAGACATATGAGACTTCACTTTTCTCAGGTGATCTTGATGATGAGGCTATCACAAGAATAAGAGCAGGAAAGACAACTACATTTGATCAGTATCAGGCAAAGCTTAAGGCTGCCACAGACAGATATGATGCTGCGAAAGAGGCAGATCTTGCTGCACAGGCTGCTATAGATGAGCTCACACAGGCTCAGTCCTATACTTCAGCTCAGTATAACTATGATGAAGCAACACCTAATTACATGGATGCTGAAATCACCAAGAAACTTGCTGAGCTTGATATCCAGATAGCTGCTGAGGAAGAAGAGAAGAACCGTCAGAGTTCTATCATGGAGGAGAATAAAAGCAAAAGTAATAAGTCTGAGAAAAAGGCTTATAACGATGCCGAGAAAATGTACTGGTACCATGATTCTATCCTCGATAATTTAAATGACCAGAAAAATGCTCTTACTATACAGCAGGCTACAGGCGCAAGAGATGTTTCACAGATCACAACTCAGGCAGGCCAGGTAGATAATGATTTTTCTAAAAAGCTTGCTTCTCTTACAGATACTAAGAATAAGACCGCAGCTGAGCTTGAACTTGCAACAAATGACAGAACAGAGCTTCTTACTGAGATAGGTAAGGAGATTGAACTTTGCAATCAGAGAGATGATATTGCAGAGCAGCAGGAAACAGTTAAAAAGCTTACTGATGAGTCTACTGGCGGTAAGATTGAAGCACCCGTTGACGGTACGATTGCTTCCCTTGCCCTTAAGGCAGGTGAGAGCACAAATCCCGAGGAAGCTGTTGCTGTAATCCAGGTTGATGGTAAGGACATGGTTACAAGCTTTTCTGTAACCATAGAGCAGGCTAAGAACCTTAAGGTTGGTGATGCAGCTGAGCCTCAGAATGCTTGGTATTACACAGACTTTAAGGCAACTCTTAAGTCAATCGGAACAGATACATCTAATCCTAACACCAAGAAGCTTCTTACATTCTCAATTAAGAGTACAGAAGTTCAGGCAGGTCAGAACGTTAGTCTTCAGATCGGACAGAAGTCTGAGGAGTATGACCTTACTATTCCTGCAGGTGCGATCAGATCAGATAGTAACGGTAAATTTATCCTTGTGGTGAGATCCAAGTCTTCACCTCTTGGAAACAGATATATTGCAGCAAGAGTAGATGTAGAAGTTCTTGCATCAGACGATACAACAGCTGCTATCAGCGGCTCACTTGAAGGAGATGAGTACGTAATAACAACAGCAACCAGCCCTATTCAGGCAGGAAATCAGGTCAGACTGGCAAATAATCAATGATTAAGATAAAAAAAGCATTTCAAAACAGAATTAAAAATCTGCGACTTAAGCAGATCATATACTTGATCGTCATTCTGTCTCTTATCTTGCTTATCATGGCTCTTAATGTTTATAAAGAGCAGACGATGAAGAAGCTTTATGACCAGCAATCCGGTCAGAGGTGGTCAGATGAAATCAGATTCGGACAGGTAAGTATTTTTGCTCCCCAGTCCGAAGGCTTAAGTAAAGATAAGATCTCAGAATATGAGTACAATATAAACAAAGGTCTTATTGCTGACGGATATCAGGATGCAAGTGCAAATAAAGCAGACGGTACAGCCCTTTGGGATGACTGTTACAGTGCCATGGGTAGTGCTACAGTCACCAAGGACAGAAGATCTGTTGATGCGGTTGCAATAGGTATTGGTGGAAGCTTTTTTCAGTTTCATCCCATGGTTCTTTTAAGTGGTAACTACATTCCTTCGGATTCTCTTATGAAGGACTATGTTATCCTTGATGAAGAGCTTGCATGGCAGCTTTTTGGATCAAATGATATTGTTGGTGAGAGCGTAACCATAGGCGGTATTCCTCACTATATTGCAGGAGTTGTTAAAAGAGATTCAGGAAAATATGTTAAGGCTGCGGGACTTAATTTCCCAACTATCTACATGTCCTTTGAATCCCTTGCGACCTATGGAACAGTGGATTCGACGGTACTTGCTACTAACGGAAGCCTCGGCTCAGTTGATGTTTCATCATCTTCAGATGATGAGGGAGAGAGCGGAAGCAGTGACGTTAATACTGAAGCAACCGGCATAATCTGTGTTGAGATAGTAATGCCTAACCCCGTTGAGAATTACGCTAAGAATTTCGTTATCGATAAGCTTTCCTTAAATACCAAGTCTGTAGAAGTAGTAGATAATACAGCAAGGTATGATAACTTTAAGCTTTTAGATATAATTAAAAAGTTCTATCTAAGGAGTATGCAGATAAAACCTGTTATATATCCTTATTGGGAGAATAATGCCAGAGTATTTGAGAATATCTTCTGTCTTGTTCTTCTTATACAGATAGTATGTGCTGTGGTTGCTTTTATAATGGTTGCCATTGCTGTAGTCCAGAGTTACAGACATAAGAGATGGACCGTTAAAGGTCTAGTTACTAAGTTCCTGGATTGGAAATATGACATGGAATCCAATATTGCCCAGCACAGAAAAAAGTGGAAGTATTTTTAGTTTATAGATTTATATCTATATTGCTTCACGAAAACATGGAGGGATTAAATGAAAAGAATTTATCTAAAGAGATGCCTTGCTTTAACTATGGCAGGTATCATGTGCGTTTCAGCTGCAGCCTGCGGCAAAAAAAGTTCAGGCTCAGATGATGCAACAACTCATGATTCTAAGAACTTTGTTTACAAAGAAAACGACATTTCACTTGGTGAAGGTGTTGACACTTCATCAATAAATAAGCTTGGAGCTTTTGGAGATAAGCTTTTTGCTGTTGGATATAACTATGGTGAGGAGTCAATCGATACTGTAGTTTATACCTTCAACAAGGACGGCTCTGATGTTCAGGCTAATACTATTAAAGCAGATATAAGTGCCAATATCATTGATGTTGCGCTTGCTGAAGACGGATCAATCTTTGATGCAGAAGTAGAGTATGCCGGAAGCAGCTTTATGAATGGAGATGAGATTGATTTCTCAAACCTTTTTGGCGATGACGTAGAAGTTGTTCCTGCTGATGAAACTGGTTCAGATTCAGGCGCAGAAGAAGCAACTCTTCCTATCGATTCAGATGATTCTGAGAGTACTTCAGAAGATAGTGAGATGACTTCAGATGATAGTGAGGACATGGAGTCAGATAAGGCTGAGAAGCCCGCTCCTACACCTGTTATGGATGTGGCTGAAGTAGCTGATGACGAATTATCAGAGGAAGTTGAAACACCTGAGGAAGCTACAGAGCAGATGAATGAAACTGCAGAGGAGACTGAAAGCACCACTGAAGCTCAGGAGGCAATTGACAGTCTTACAGGTGGTGAACAGGACAAGTACAGTCTTGTAAAGAGACATGCAGACGGCACAGAGGAATGGAAAGTAGAGATTCCTTATGATGCTGATACATACTACTATATTTCATCTCTTGAAGTGATTGATGGTAAGGGAATCTTTATTTCTGATCCTTCAGGAATTCACCAGTACAGCATAGAGGACGGAAGCCTTGTAAAGGATTTTGATCTTGAGGGTCTTGCTACTGATGAAAACTCTGATTTTTCAATTACTGTTTACAAGATGCATGATGGAAATCTTGCAGGTGTTTACAACGATGGAGAGACCAATTCTTTCTACAAGATTGATGTAGATGCAGGTACTGTTTCAGCAGTAGAGGGTGCACATGTTGAAGCTTATGAATACCAGCTTTTTGCAGGTAACCCTTATGACTTCTTTGCAGTTAACTCTGAGGGTGTATATGGCTACAATATGGGCGATGAGACACCTACTCAACTTCTTAACTTTGTAGATTCAGATATCGATGCTTCAGGTCTTTATCAGCTTATTGCTATTTCTGAAACAGAGATGTTTGCACTTCTTCCTTCTGATGATATGGGATTCATCCTTTCAATTCTTACAAAGGTTAATCCTGAGGACGTAAAGGATAAGCAGATCATCACACTTGGATGTAACTATATTGATTATGATGTTCGTTCACATGTAGTTAAGTTCAACAAAGAGAATGAGAACTACCGTATCGTTATTACAGACTATTCAAATTATGAGACTGATGATGATATGTCAGCAGGCGCAAATAAGCTGAATACAGATATTGTTTCATCTAATGCACCTGATATCCTTGTTCTTGACAACGATATGCCTGTAGACAGCTATATCGCCAAGGGCCTTTTCGAGGATATGTCTGATTATTTCAACAACGATGAAGAGCTTTCAAAGAAGCAGTTCATCGAGGCTATGAACGTATTTAAGAATGATGGAAAGATGTATAAGCTTGTTCCTGCATTCTCAATTGAGACTGTAGTTGCTGCTAAGAAATATGCAGGAGATGACAACGACTATACATGGTCTATCGACGAGCTTGAGAAGATGGCTAAGGATACAGGCGTTGAGTACAAGAATATCTTTGGTACATTATCAAGAGAAGAAGTATTCGATATGGCTCTTACACTTGCAGGTTCACAGTTTATAGATTGGGAAAACCTTAAGTGCTCATATGACTCTGATGCATTTATTCACCTTCTTGAGTTCATTAACGAGTTCCCTGTAGAGCTTAAGGAAGAGGACTATGAGACAGATACTTCTGCTTATTGGAGAGAAGGACTTTCACTTGCTGAGAGAATTTACCTTACAAGTTTCTCAGATTACAACTACGCTAAGAAGGGTGTATTCGGAGAGGATATTTCCTTCGTTGGATTCCCTTCAGATAACGCTTCAGGTTCATGTATCACACCTACACTTCAGCTTACAATGAGTGCAAACTCTAAGGTTAAGGATGGTTGCTGGGAGTTCATGAGATACTTCCTTACAGATGAGTATCAGAATACAATCGACGGCAACTGGCCTGTAAGCATGGATAAGATCAATGAGCTTGCTGCAGCAGCTAAGAAGAAGCCTGTTTATATCGATGAGGATGGAAAAGAGCAGGAGTATGATGATACATACTACATCGGCGAATCTGAGATCATCATTGATCCTATGACAGATGACGAGGTTAATGCAGTAATTGATTACATCAACAGCGTAACTCAGGTTGGAAGTTATAATGATTCTGTACTTAACATCATCCAGGAAGAGTCAGAAGCATTCTTCAGCGGCCAGAAATCTGCTAAGGAGGTTGCTGATATTATTCAGAGCCGTGTACAGATTTATGTAAATGAGATTAGCTAAATTACGTTTTATATTATATGCCTTAGTGCTATAATTATATAAGTAGGAGGTGCCTGTATGATCAATAGTATTATGGGAATGACACCTGTCGTATTTTGGCTTGTAGTTACAATCGTGCTTGCAGTGTTCGAGATAATAACACTTGGCCTTTCAACCATATGGTTTGCGTTTGGAGCACTTGCAGCATGTTTTGCAGCTATGCTTGGGGTTGGTATCATTCCGCAGATAGTAATATTTGTTTTGGTATCAGTTTTATCTCTATTACTTGTCAGACCTCTATCCGTTAAATATTTTAATAACAGAGTTTCAAGAACAAACATTGATGCTTTGGCAGGAAAAAAGGTTATCGTTTCCGGGGATGTTGATAATCTAAAAGGAACAGGCCTTGCGTCAGTGGATGGAACCACCTGGAATGTCAGAACTGAGAATGACAATGAAAAAATATTAGATGGTGAGACCGTTATTATCAAGAGGGTAGACGGAAACAAGCTAATAGTGGAAAAAGAAAGACAAATCTAAAAAAGAAAAGAGTTTGGGGAGGAATAACAATATGGATATAGTTTTTCTTGTAGTAATTATTTTAATTCTTATTCTGCTTGCAATGAACATAAAGATTGTTCCGCAGGCACATTCATTTATCGTTGAGCGACTTGGTGCTTATAAGGAGACTTGGGATGTGGGTCTTCATTTCATGATCCCTTTCCTTGATAAGGTAGCAAGAAAGGTTGACCTTAAGGAGCAGTATTGCGACTTTCCGCCTCAGCCTGTTATCACTCAGGATAACGTAACAATGCAGATCGATTCAATCGTATTCTTTAGAATATCAGATCCAAAGGCTTATACCTACGGTGTTCGTAATCCTATAGGTGCTATTGAGAACCTTACAGCTACAACACTTCGTAACGTTATTGGTTCAATGACACTTGATGAAACACTTACAAGCCGTGATCAGATCAATGCTCAGATGCAGGATGCACTTGATATTGCTACAGATCCCTGGGGTATCAAGATCACAAGAGTAGAGCTTAAGAACATCAATCCTCCGGAGCAGATTCGTGACGCAATGGAGAAGCAGATGAAAGCTGAGCGTGAAAAGAGAGAAAAGATCCTCTTTGCAGAAGGTGAGAAGCAGTCAGCTATCACAGTTGCAGAAGGTGAGAAGCAGTCTAAGATTCTTCAGGCAGAAGCTGATAAGCAGGCTACAATCCTTAAGGCTGAAGCTGAGAAGGAGAAGCAGATAAGAGAGGCTGAAGGTAAGGCTGAAGCTATCAGAAACGTACAGAAGGCTAATGCAGACGGTATTGCAATGCTCAAAGAAGCAGGAGCAGATGAATCTGTTCTTACTATCAAGAGTCTTGAGGCCTTTGAGAAGGCAGCTAACGGACAGGCTACTAAGATTATTGTTCCTTCAAACATCGCAGGCGTAGCAGGTCTTGCAGAGTCTATTAAAGAGGTTGTAAAGAGCTGATATTTTTGAGGGGAATGTTTTATGGCAGATAGTAGTAGAGAGGCGCTCATCCATTCACTTGCTCAGTCAATGGGAATGGGTGATGCCCAAAAACTTAAGAGTGCTACTGGAAGATATAATGCTGAGACAGGCACGATCATGAGTAATGGTCGTGTCATCAGCAATGCCACTGTTGTTCAGGCAAAGAACTATTTTACATCCCAGTATAATAAGCTTGCAGAGATGGATGATGAAGGTGCCAAGCAGATGGCTACTCTTTATGAGGTTGCTATGGAAGCTATCGATATCATGATCGGTGGCGGCAAAGGTGCTTCGGAATAAAAATCATAAAAAATTAATTATTTGAATGTTGATTTATTTTTTCTGATGTTGTAATGTTCTTATAGTTGATAAAGATATTTCTATTCGAATACTTTCTTGACAATCAAAAAAACGTCTTGTAATGTTATGACTTCTTGCGTGCCAAAGCGGAAATGCAAGCAAGAATCCTGCGTTCCGCAGGATACGCCCCTCGCTTCGCGAGGACCTAGTCCAATACGATTATCGTTTTTCTGATGAAAAACAATAATCTATGCATTACTGTCAACTTATAAAATTCCAAGACTAAACTGTATATATGTAGTTTTACGATATTGAGAAAGGGATTAAATGAGAGAAAAACTAGAAACACTTACATTGGCTTCACTTAGAGATTTAGCGAAGCAGAATGGTATTAAGGGCGTAACAGGTATGAAGAAATCAGACCTTGTTGATGCTCTGTGCGAGCTTGCTGAAAAGCAGAATAAAGAAAAAGAAGAAGCTGCAAAGAAGACAGCCAAGGAGCCTGTAAAAGAGGCTACAAAGACTGTTAAGACTAAGAAAAAGGTTGTTATTACTGAGGGAGATGCCGCAAAGGCAGATTCCAAGTCTGAAGCAAAGGCAGCTCTTGCAAAGGATGTGAAAGCTACGCCCGCAGAATCTTCATCAAAGAAAGAACAGACAGCTGAAGAAGACGAGGTTGCTGAAGGAATTGAAGCCGGTGGTATCCTGGAAGTTATGCAGGATGGCTTTGGATTTATCAGATGCGAGAATTATCTTCCCGGAGAAAACGATGTATACGTTGCTCCCGGAATGATCAGAAAATACAATCTTAAGACCGGTGATATTCTTACAGGTATCAGCAGACAGAAGAAAGAAAATGATAAGTTTGGAGCTCTTCTCCAGCTTAATACAGTTAACGGATATAAGCCTGAGATCGCTATGGGCAGATGGAAGTTTGAGAATATGACTCCTATTTTCCCAAGAGAGCAGATTGTGCTTGAGCATCCCGGCTCTACAATCGCCATGAGAATTATGGATCTTATCTCACCTATCGGTAAGGGACAGCGTGGAATGATCGTTTCTCCTCCTAAGGCAGGTAAGACAACACTTCTTAAGGATGTGGCTCTTTCAGTTAAGAGAAACAATCCTGATATTCATCTTATTGTTCTTCTTATCGACGAGCGTCCTGAGGAAGTAACAGATATTAAGGAATGTATCGAAGGCCCCGGAGCAGAAGTTATCTACTCAACTTTCGATGAGCTTCCGGAAAACCATAAGCGTGTTTCTGAGATGGTCATCGAGAGAGCAAAGCGCCTTGTTGAGCATAATAAAGACGTAATGATTCTTCTTGATTCAATCACGCGTCTTACAAGAGCTTACAACATTGTTGTTCCACCTTCAGGAAGAACACTTTCAGGTGGTCTTGATCCTGCAGCTCTTCATATGCCTAAGAGATTCTTTGGCGCAGCTCGTAACATGAAGGAGGGCGGAAGCCTTACAATTCTTGCTACAGCACTTATCGAGACTGGATCCAAGATGGATGATGTTATCTACGAGGAATTTAAAGGTACAGGTAACATGGAAATGGTTCTCGACAGAAAGATGCAGGAGAAGAGAATTTTCCCTGCCATCAATATTCCAAAGTCAAGTACCAGAAGAGAGGATCTTCTTCTTGGCAGAGAGGAAATTGTGGCTGTCAATGCGCTTAGAAAGGGCTTTAACGGCATGAAGGCCGACGAAGCAGTAGATCAGTGCATTAACATGTTTGCAAAAACCCGCAACAACTCCGAATTCGTCCGCATGGTCGAAAAACAACTCGTCAGATATTAAAAAATATGGCCCTCACACTAAGTTGTGGGGGCTTTTTAGTTGGTCTGGGATGTGTCCATCCCTATCTCTCCCCGTCACATAATGTGAGATCATAATAATATTTTTAGCGTATCTTCTCAAAACCAGTGGGCGGAAAAAAACAGCCATATTTAACTGAGTTAGCAACAGTGTCATTTTGCATTTTTGTATTTTGACATATCATAAGTGGACAGAAGCAAAATGAAATAATGCCACATTTAGCTGAATTAGCCCCAGTGTTATTTTTGCTTTTATATTATTGCCACAACATAAGGGCTTTAATAAATATATGTCCCTAGAAAACCGATTTTGACGAAGGAAACGAGGTTTTATAGGGACATATATTTTAAAAAAGCCCGTATTTTATCGCAAAAAAATAACACCATAAGCGGTGTGTTTTGGGAGGAGGGGTTGTCCAGTGGGGAACCAGACAACCCGGTATGAAAAAAGTTTTGTTGGGGGAGTCAGAAGTTCTAACTCCTGTTAATAGTATAATATAGGCTAAATTTGTACAGAATATGGACAAACCATTAACTATATATAAAATAATTCGAAATAAAATATAACAGATAACGAGATATAGTAAATCTGCTGTAATTTTTTAACGGTAAAAGATAAAGTTTTTCTAGATATAATGCACGATTGCCAAAACATGATATACTATTATTAGTTTATGAATTCAAGGAGGAATATTGTGGATACTGTATCGATGGGCCAGAGAAATTCAAACGGTATTGCAATCTTGAATAATCTTACTGCAGGAGCTATAACAGCGGCTGCAACTAAGGCTGCGTGCGCTTCACTCCTTCTTCGCATAAACTATGACTGTGTGGAATTTCACACATCTGATGACAGACTTGTTCCAATCCCTGTCAGATTCATTCCTCATCCGGAAAGTAATGCCATAAGGGAATATGCTGTGATCATCGGACCAAATAATGCCATTGAGGGTCTAAGCGGTGTTACAGAGGTTCATGTAAGCGTAGAGAGAGTTAGGAAGCTTTCTGACATCCCGGATAAGATTTATATAAAGCCCGAGTTTATTAATCTTTATCTTGGCGGCGGAGAAGGTGTTGCTACTCTGTCAGAGAATATCGATATAGGCATTGCTGGATATGCTGCAATTGATAAGGAAGCAAGGAATCTTATATTCCAGGCTGCGGCAGATGTGCTTCATTTTGCTGATGTTATGCCTCTTTTGAAGATAATTGTTTCAACAAAGAGCGTACAGCAGCTGTCTCAGACCCAGTGTGCTATCCTTGGAAGCGGCGGGGACGTGGTTCCCACATCTCAGAATGATATTTTGATGGATGTAGCAAGAACTATCCAGGAACAGTATGACAGCGGAATAAGGCATGTGGTTGCTGCTCCCGGAAATTCCGGACATAAATATGTACAGGATGCAGTTCATGTTTCCATGGCACATTGTATTAGATGCCGGAATTATCTTGGAAATACCATTGATATGGCTGCCACAGTTGGTATGGAGAACTTCCTTTTGGTAGGAAATGCCTCAAAGATAATACGACTTGCAGCAGGTATTATGGATACGCATACATGGAATGCTGACGGAAGGAGAGAAGTTTTATCTCTTCATACGGTACTTGCAGGAGGCACTATTTCACAGGCGAGAATAATTCAGGACATAGCCACAACGGATCAGATGCTGTCAAAGCTTACTGAATGGGGACTTCGGGATGCTGTTATGGCAAGTGTTTGCACCAAGATTAAGGACTATGTACAGAACAGAATTGGCGGAAAATCCATGAAGTTTGGTGTTATTCCGGTTCACTACAGCTATGGGGTTCTGGGACAGACACCGGATATAAGTGAAGTTTTTGCTGCTGTTAGCAGAGAACAGTTCGCGCTTTCTGTAAAAAAATGATATTATAAAAAGGTGTATTTTGGTTTATAGATCATTTCAGGAGATGAGTGGTCATAAAATATTTTTATTATTTTCAAGGAGATGAAAAAAGTTATGTCTAAAGTAATTTTGACCGGGGATCGCCCGACAGGAAAGCTTCACGTTGGGCATTATGTAGGCTCACTTAGGAGAAGAGTTGAGCTTCAGAATTCCGGTGAGTTTGATGATATATTCATCATGATCGCAGATGCGCAGGCTCTTACTGATAATGCTGATAACCCGGAGAAGGTAAGACAGAATATCATTGAGGTAGCGCTTGATTATCTTTCAGTAGGACTTGATCCTGCAAAGAGTACATTATTTGTACAGTCTCAGATTCCCGAGCTTACAGAGCTTTCATTTTACTACATGAATCTTGTTACAGTTTCAAGACTTCAGAGAAATCCTACTGTTAAAGCTGAGATCCAGATGCGTAATTTTGAAACCAGCATTCCTGTTGGATTTTTCACATATCCTATAAGCCAGGCTGCTGATATTACTGCATTTAAGGCAACAACTGTTCCTGTTGGTGAGGATCAGGAGCCTATGATCGAGCAGTGCAGAGAGATTGTTCACAAGTTTAATACAGTATACGGTGAGACTCTTGTTGAGCCTCAGATTCTTCTTCCCGATAATGCAGCTTGCCTTAGACTTCCCGGCACAGACGGCAAGGCTAAGATGAGTAAGTCTCTTGGAAACTGCATCTATCTTTCAGATCCTGAAGATGTAGTTAAGAAGAAGGTTATGAGCATGTTCACAGATCCTAATCACTTAAGAGTCGAGGATCCGGGTGAAGTTGAGAATAATCCGGTATTCATTTATCTTGATGCATTTGCCAAGGATGAGCATTTTGCAGAATTTGCTCCCGATTATGCAAATCTCCAGGAGATGAAGGATCATTACAAGAGAGGCGGTCTTGGAGACGTTAAGGTGAAAAAGCTTCTTAACAACGTGCTTCAGACAGAGCTTGAACCAATCAGAAAGCGCAGAGAGGGATTCCAGAAGGATATTCCTTATGTATATGATGTTATAAAGAAGGGCTCAGAGGTTGCTGAGCAGAGAGCAGCACAGACACTGAGCGAAGTAAAGCAGGCCATGAAGATTGATTATTTCAACGATAAAGAGCTTATGGCTATGCAGAGCGCAAAATATCAGGCAACAGAAGACTGATCATCTGGGGGGATCTTATGAAGAACATTCTATTTGTAGCATCAGAAGGTGTACCATTTATCAAAACAGGCGGACTTGCAGACGTTGTTGGTTCACTTCCAAAGGAAATTGATCATAAGTATTTTGACGTTAGAGTAATTCTTCCTAAGTATACATGCATGTCTCAGGAAATGAAGGATAAGCTTGAGTACGTGTCCAATTTTTACATGGATTTCCATTGGAAAAATGAGTACGTTGGAATTTTTTATGCTGAAGTAGATGGCATTAAGTACTATTTCATTGATAATGAGTATTTCTTTGGAGGCCATGCTCCTTACGGTAATGATCCTTTATGGGAAATTGAGAAATTTGCATTTTTCTCAAAGGCAGCACTTTCAATTCTTCCGGTTATAGGCTTTAGACCGGACATTATTCATTGTCATGACTGGCAGACAGGTCTTATACCTGTTTACTTAAAGGAGAGATTCCAGGGAAATGAGTTCTTCCGTGGCATCAAATCCATAATGACCATTCACAACCTTAAGTTTCAGGGAAAATGGGATGCTAAGGATGTTCAGGAAATAACAGGTCTTCCGGATTACTATTTTACACCGGATAAGCTTGGATATTACAAGGATGCAAACCTCTTAAAGGGTGGTATCGTATATGCGGACGCTATAACAACAGTTAGTAGCACCTATGCTGAGGAGATTAAGACTGAGTTCTACGGAGAGGGTCTTGACGGCCTCTTAAGAGCCAGATCAAATGATCTTAGAGGTATAGTAAACGGTATTGATTATACAGAGTTTAACCCAGAGTCAGATAAGTTCCTTGAGTATCCGTACAATGCTATCAATTTCCGTAAGGAAAAGGCTAAGAACAAGAAGGCTATTCAGAAAGAGCTTGGACTTCCTGAGGATGAGAAAACTATGATGATCGGTATCATTTCCAGACTTACCGATCAGAAGGGCTTTGACCTTATTGCTTACGTTCTTGATGAGCTTTGCCAGGATGCTATCCAGATAGTTGTTCTTGGAACCGGAGAAGAGCAGTATGAGAATATGTTCCGTCATTTTGCATGGAAATATTCGGATAAGGTTTCTGCCAATATTTTTTATTCAAATCCGTTATCACATAAGATATATGCTGCATCTGATGCATTCCTTATGCCGTCGCTCTTTGAGCCCTGCGGATTGTCACAGCTGATGTCTCTTAGATACGGAACTATTCCGATCGTAAGACAGACAGGTGGTCTTACAGACACTGTAGAGCCCTACAATCAGTATGAGAGTAAGGGAACAGGATTTGGATTCCTGAATTATAATGCACATGAAATGATGCGCACTGTTCGTGAGGCTGAGAGGGTCTTCTACGATCAGAAGCGTGAATGGAATAAAATGATTGACCGTGCCATGGCAGCTAATTTCTCATGGCAGGTTTCAGCTTCAAAGTATCAGGAGATGTACGACTGGTTAAGGCCGTAACCGAAATATGAATAAAAAGAAAAGTATGTTGGTCCAGGGAGGAATCCTTGCGACTGCAGGCATGATTTCAAGAGTAATCGGCCTGCTATATACGAGTCCGCTGACAGCCATTATAGGAGATGAGGGGAACGGCTATTACAGTACTGCGTATTATATTTACACAATTGTATTATTAATATCTTCATACAGCATACCTTCTGCAATGAGTAAGATCATTTCGCAGAAGCTTGCTGTTCATGAGTACCGCAACGCACAGCGGATTTTTCACTGTGCGCTTATTTATGTGGCAGTAGTAGGTGGAATTGGCAGCTTGTTTGTGTTCTTTGGCGCGCCGCTTCTTGTGGACGGTAATTCTATACCTGTCCTTAGAGTATTTGCACCGATTATATTTATCTTTGGGCCTCTTGGTGTTCTAAGAGGATATTTCCAGGCACACAGATCTATGATCCAGACAAGTGTGTCGCAGCTTCTTGAACAGTTTTTAAATGCTTTTGTATCCGTAGGAGCAGCGGCGCTTCTTGTTCATATTGCTATATCAAAAAGCCTTGATGATTCAGGCAGAGCCATGTATGGAGCTATAGGAAGTGCGCTGGGTACAGGCTCCGGCGTTGTTATAGCTCTTGTCTTCATGTTTTTTGTATATAACCTCAACAGAGAGTATATACAGAGAAAAGTTATTCATGATCATCATACAGATATGGGCTACAAGGAAATCTTTATGACCATTATCATGATCGTAACACCCTTTATCTTAAGTACGTTCATATATAACTTTTCAACGACACTGGATTCTACGCTGTTTTCGAAGATTCTGACTTACTACAAGGATATTCCTCACAGCGAAGTAGTTACTAGGTTTGGAGTTTTTTCAAGAAAAGCTCTTGTTATAACAAATCTGCCTATATCTATTGCGTCCGCTGCGGCAGCAACGGTTATGCCAAATATTTCGACCTATTATGCGCAAGGTGATTATGAGACTACATCTAAGCTTATTGCTAAGGTAAACAGGATCATCATGATGATAGCGATTCCTTCTGCTGCAGGTCTTTTTGCCTTGGCACAGCCTATCATCATGCTGTTATTCCCGCAGAAGGCAACTATAGCTGAAGCAGGGCTTCTTATGCAGATCCTTGCTATAACGGTTGTGTTCTATTCACTCTCTACAGTAAGTAACGCAATCCTGCAGGGCATAGGTGAAGTGAATACTCCTGTAATAAATGCAGCAGTTGCACTTATCATCCAGACTGTTTTGCTTGTGGGACTATTGATGTTTACTGACCTTGGAAATATTGCTCTTGCCATAGTCACAATAGTTTACTCACTCCTTATGTGTATCATGAATGAACACTCTATTATGAAGGAGATAAGAGTAGAGCAGAATTACAAAAAGCTCTATGTGATTCCTGCAATAGTTTCTATTGTTATGGGAGGGGCTGCCTTTGGTGTATATGAGCTCTTTAAATTCCTTATATCCATGGTGCTTCAAAGGGATTACTTTGTGAATCTTATTTCTGTGATGATTGCTATGATTGTTGCTGTGATAATTTATGCAGTTGGTATGGTGAAAGCAAAAGGAGTGACAGAAGAGGAACTTATGTCATTCCCTAAGGGATATAAGATTGTAAATCTTTTAAAGAAAACAAGAATATTATAGTCTTTGTTTACAATAAAAGCGGTCTCACATGAGGCCGCTTTTTGAAGCATGCATTTCTTGCATTGACGCTTTTTATTCAATCTGTGTAAGAGAAGAGATATCCGTTCCGATTACCATGGAGTAATTTGTGTAGTAGACTACGAAGCCTGGTTTTGCGCCGCCGGGCTTTTTGACATCCTTTCTCTGGAGATAGTCTATCTCGACCTTGTCCTGTTCCTTTCCCTTTGAGTAGAAGGCTGCAAGAGAAGCGGCTTCCTCGAAGGTGCGGTCAGGAACTTCTTTTCCTTCGGTAATAAGGACAACGTGAGATCCGGGGATCTTTTTGGCATGAAACCACCAGTCGCCGCCGTTAGCCATCTTGAAGGTAAGCTCGTCGTTCTGATAATTGTTTTTTCCTACATAGATATGGAAGCCGTCACTGCTTATGTAGTGGAAGGGCTTACTCTTAGATTTCTGAGCGCGGCCGCCTTTGCCGTTTTTACCCTTGCCGCTAATTCTGTCTGCGGCGCTTCCTTTAATGTAGCCGCCTTCAATAAGCTCTCTTCTGATATCGACGAGGTCGTCCTCATCCCTTGCAATATCAAGGGCAGCGGAGATTGATTCAAGGTGTGACACCACCTGAGAAACCTCCTCAATCTGAGTCTCGAGGGCAGCGGCTGTTCTTTTTAGCTTTGAATATCTGTCGTAGTATTTCTTGGCGTTCTGCGCAACGGTTAAGGTGTTATCAAGCGGAATTGTAACGTCCTTTCCTGTGTTGTAATCGTTAACCGTAATTGACTTTGCATCAGGCTCAGCGCTGTAGCCATAAACCGTTAATAGCTCGCCGTAGATTCTGTATTTATCCTTCTTTTCAGTATCCTTAAGCTGGTTCCTCTGAAGGTCCAGAGTTCTGATATTTCTCTCAAGGACTGTAGAAACTACTTTTCTCAGGTCAGCGGACTTTTGTCTTATTCTTGTGACTGTGTTCTTTTCAGCATAGAAGCTAAGGAGAAGCTCTGATATGCTGTCAAATCCAGTAACTGAGCTGTCACCTGCGTTGTGGTAGATAGTAAGCGGGATAGCGGCATATTCCTTGGGCTTTCCGTTGATATATACAAGCTCGGGACTAAAGTCCTTGTTTTTTATGGCATCAACAACTTTTGAAAACGCCTCCCAAAGGGCTGAGAGCTCTGCGCTGTCAAGAGCGGCTGCAGACTTATCTGCGTCAAGTCCTGCCATAAAGCATATCTCCTGAGAAATAACAGGTGAAAAGCCTGTAAAGGAGCCGTAGAGAGCCTTGTAGGCAGCCTGTCCCTTTGAGGGAATAATGCTCATAAAGTCGTCTTTTGATGCGGCTAGTGGATCAAGCTTATTTTGAGTCTCCGGAATAAAGTAGTCTCTTCCGGGTAGTACCTCTCTAACAGAGCTAACCGATGAAGGGATATGCTTAATTGAATCGATTATCTTGTTATCCTCATCAACGAAGATGATGTTTGAGTATTTTCCCATAAGCTCAATAAGAAGAGTCTTGTTCCTAAGGTCACCCATTTCGTCAAGATGCTCGATATCAATCCTTATTATGCGTTCAAGTCCCGGCTGATTTATTGATGTGATCTTGCCGTTTTGGATATGCTTTCTAAGGAGCATACAGAAATTTGGCGCAGTCATGGGACTCTGCTTGTTTTCAGAGGTGAGATAAACAAGCGGAAGAGAAGCGTCTGATGACATGTAGAGCCTTGTCTGTCCGCCTCCGTTTTCAACTGCCTTCCTTATGGTGATAAGGAGCTCGTCCTTTTCAGTCTGGGCGATCTTGTATATTCTTCCGCCCAAAAGTTCTTTATTTAAATCGCTTACGATATTAGCGACTGTAATTCCGTCAAATGCCATGATGATAATGCCTTTCTGCTAAATCTGAAATCATAGTGAAAACACTGTATATTATGATATCATAGATACCTCTATTTTGAAGGATTATTTGTTGACGGAATAGCGCATTTGAACGTATTATTGATATGTAGAATTGTAGTTAGCTGAGGCGAGGCAACTCTAAATCTATTAATCGAATATGCTGTTTTCAGCAGGAATGTGAGGTAATATGGTCTGCAGTATGACTGGCTATGGAAGATGCGAAGTAGCCGATGAAAAGCACAAGTTTACCGTTGAGATGAAGTCTGTTAATAACAGATATCTGGACATCAACATCAAGATGCCAAAGAAGTTCAATGCTCTGGAATCCAAGATTAGAAATGAACTTAAGAATTACATCAAAAGAGGTAAGGTCGACGTTTTCATTACTTATGAGGATTTTTCCGAGACAGATACCAAGGTTAAATACAACAAAGAGATCGCAAGTGAATATTATGGCTACTTAAAGCAGATGGCTGCTGATTTTGGTATCGACAACGATATCAGAGTTTCTGCGCTCTCAAAGTATCCCGATGTATTTTCAATGGAGGATGCTGAGCTTGACGAGGAGGAGCTTTGGGGCAGCATGAAAAAGGCAATCTGCGGCGCTGGAGAGGAGTTCCTTGCAGCAAGGCAGAAGGAAGGCGAGTTCCTTAAGAAGGATATCGAGGATAAGCTTTCAGCAATGCTTGGAAACGTGGATTTTATCACAGAGAGATCTCCTATTATAATCGACGAGTACAGAAACCGCCTGCGCGATAAGGTTAAGGAGCTTTTAGAGGATAAGGCTGTCGATGAAAACAGACTTATTATGGAAGTTACTTTATACGCTGATAAGGTAAGCGTAGATGAAGAGCTTGTAAGACTTCGCAGTCACATCGAGGCTACAAGAGATACGCTTTCCAAGGGTGATGACAGAGACGGTATTGGAAGAAAGCTTGATTTCCTTGCACAGGAGATGAACAGAGAGTCCAATACAATCCTCTCAAAGTCCACAGATCTTGAGATCTCTGACAGAGGAATCGCGCTTAAGACCGACGTTGAGAAGGTTCGCGAGCAGATTCAGAATATAGAGTAATATTTTAATTAGAAATGGAAGTTAGGTTATATGAGTAATAAAGGTATTATAGTTGTTGTTTCTGGTTTCTCAGGTGCAGGAAAAGGCACTTTGATGAAGGCGCTTTTGAAAAAGTATGATAATTATGCGCTTTCTGTTTCTGCCACCACAAGACAGCCCAGGGAGGGCGAAGTAGACGGTCAGAGTTACTTCTTTGTTACAGATGAAGCTTTTGAGAAGCTTATTGCAGAGGATGGTCTCATTGAACATGCAGGCTACTGCGGACATTACTACGGAACTCCCAAG
>JAILPB010000063.1 GCA_024690485.1 Butyrivibrio sp.
GAATGAAGCTCCAATTATCACTAATAAAGAGCTTCATCTTGTATCTGTAGGAAACAACGACCTTATTAACTCTGTATTTTTAAGTAGCGGTGCGGTTGTAAATGTATACGAGGAGCCGGATATCAGAAAGCAGTACGACGACTGCATGGGAGATTACAAGCGCTGGAAAAAAAGAGTGATAAAGAATGATAACCTTCGAAAGAAGGGAATCGTCATGGCGCCTGAGATAATGGTTGTTAAGACTTCGGATGATAATCATGCAAAGGGCATTAAGAGGCCTGAGCATACAGTGGGCATCGTTAATTTCTATAGTAAGGATATAGATGTACACGATCAGAATAACAAAAAGCCCCTTCTTCTTTGCTTCCATGGAGGCGGAGATACTGCGGCTGCAACGGCTCTTATCGGTGGATGGCCGGATATTGCCAAGGAAAACGGCTTTATCTTAAGCGCTGTTGAAATGCACCTGGACGTCCCTGCTACAGAGGTTATGGAAGTAATTGGTCATTTAAAGGAAGAGTTTGCCATAGATGAAACAAGGATCTATGCCACAGGCTTTTCAATGGGAGGTATAAAGACCTGGGATATGTATCAGGAGTATCCGTCTGTGTTTGCGGGACTTGCTCCCATGGGTGCCACAGTTGATGTGGGAGAAAACGCCCAGTTTGAAAAGGTAGCTGAGATCAACAGAGACGTACTTGTTCCTATCTTCTATAACGGCGGTGAATCTTCACCTCTTGCTGAGCTTCCAAAGCATGAGCAAAAGTGTGTAAACAGGATCAAATATCTCTTTGAAATAAATAAGATTAAAAAGCCCTATGAAGCGAAATTCGAAGAGAAGGACAGCTGGGAGGATCAGAGCTACGGTGTAAATGGAGATACCATAAGACAGTTTGACGACGCTGATTACCCTGAGAGTACTACAACAGTCAGATACTTTGAAAGTACGGACGGCGAAGTATACACAGCTCTTTCATCAGTAAGTAATCACAGCCACGACATCAGACCAAACAGCTGCAGAATAGCTTGGGACTTCATAAAGCACTTTAGAAGAATGCCTGACGGAAAGATAGTTAAGGAATAAAACAGATACTCGGCAAATAACACAAAATATGAACTTGAAATAAGGAAGGGAGAAAAATGTCACTTTTTCACATCGATTATTATTCACAGTCACTTGCAAAAATCACAGATATCTATGCAGTAGCACCGGATGATGTAAACGAGATATTCGTAAAGGATAATCCGGAATACAAGCGCCCGCCAAAGCTCCTTATTCTTCTTCACGGATACTCAGGAAATTCATCAGACTGGGTTTCAGGAAGTGCAATCAGAGAGCTTTCAGGAAAATATAATCTGGTAGTAGTTATGCCTTCAGGCGACAACAGCTTCTATATGAATGCCAAGCACACAGGCGGAAAGTATGAGACATACATTGGAGAAGAGCTTGTAGCCTATGCAAGAAAGCTCTTTAGCCTTTCAGATAAGAAGGAAGATACCTTCATTGGCGGATATTCCATGGGAGGATTTGGAGCTTATCACATAGGCTTCGAGTATCCGGATACATTTTCAAAAGTAATCGCCCTCTCAAGTGCAAATCTGGTTGAAGGCCTTGCAAACATGGGCGGAGATAATCTTATTGCAAATAGAGAGTACTATGAGCTGTGCTTTGGAGACTTAAATGAAGCTGCTAAAACTCATGCCAATCCCAAGGTTCAGCTTGATGACCTTAATAAAGAGGGAAAGAAAGCTCCTGCTGTATGGATGGCCTGCGGAACAGAGGACTTTGGCTACGAAGTAAACAAGGAGCTTCATACAATATTAAAGGAAAGAGGCGTAGATGTTACATATACAGAAGGCCCAGGAGAGCACAATTGGACCTTCTGGAATTGGTGCCTTGAGCCTTCTCTTAGATGGCTTCTTGGTTTGGATTAATACTTTTAATTTAGTAACACGATTAAGTGTCAATTTTTAAAATCCATGAGACATAATTAAAGGTTATGAAGAAAAGATAACGATATACTGAGATTATCGATAGGGGGAAATCCCCGGGTACCATTTGTCATCCGATCGGGTGATCGGGTTTTCTTATGGAAAAGAAGGAGGATTACAGTGAAAAAGAAATTGCTTTCTATTCTGCTTGCAACAAGTATGACAATACTTGCAGCTTGCGGAGGATCAAACACTACCGGAGGAAGCACCGAAACTGACAGCGGTGCAAAGGAAGAGGAAGCAGCAGGTGAGGAAACCGCTTCTGAGGATGCAGGAGCAGGCGAGGCAGCTAGCTGGGACAGCATCTCAAATGTAACGCTTTACTATCCTGTTTACTTCAATATGCCTAGTGAAGCAGGAATTCAGAGCGTTCAGACAGAACTCAATAAGTATCTGGAGCCAAAAATCGGCGTTGATATCGAGCTTCATCCCGTTGATATGTTCCAGTACACAGATCAGATAAACCTTGTTTTATCAAGTGGTGATCAGGTTGACATCTTTATGCCACTGGCAGGACTTAGCACCTACGTAACAAAGGGACAAGTTCTTCCCATGGATGATTATGTTGATGAAATGAAGGAAGCAATCGATCTTATGGGTGAGGACTTCATGAAGTCTTCTTACGTAAACGGATCATTGTATTCACTTCCTGTTTACAAGGCTAATACATATCAGTGGTACTTTATGTGCAGAAAGGACATGGTTGAGGAGACAGGAGTTGATCTTGATAGCATAAACAGCATCGCAGATCTCGAGGAGCTTCTTACTAAGGTTCATGAAAACCACCCCGACATCTATCCGCTTTGCCCTACAAACCCCAATACCTTCCAGCTTATCAATTCAGCTGACGGCCCTGAGGCAGAAGTAGATATCGACTACCTTGGAGATAACCCGGAGTCATGTACAGGTGCAGTTATCGGAAATACTGGTAAAGTTGAGAACTTCTACGCATCAGATGCATTCAAAGAGATGGTAGAGAGAGCATACGATTGGAACCAGAAGGGTCTTCTTATGCCTGAGGCTTCTGTTTCACCTGACATTGCATCAGACCTTATCGCAGCAGGCAGAGGCTTTGGTAGCATCATCGGATACGGATATCCTATGAGCGAAGATATGGCTAACCGCGGAACATACGGTGATTACGAGATGACATGGGCTACATGCGGAACAGACCTTATGCAGAGCGCAGCTTTCAGTAACCAGTTCAGCCTTGGATATACATCAGGTGATCCGGCAGCAGCTTGCAGACTTATGAACCTTCTTTGGACAGATGAGTATGTAGTAAACACAATCATTTATGGTCTTGAGGGTGAGGACTATGTAATACCTGAAAACTTCGATCCACTTAATTCAATGCCTGACTATCCTGAAGGAGTTACAGATCAGACAGCACCTTACCAGGCAAGAGTATCCTGCGGATGCTTTGGTAACAACTTCCTTATGTACGGTTTCGGCGGATCGGTTAAAGATTTTGGTATGGATCTTATAAACAACTCTAAGAAGTCCGAGTATCTTGGATTCCTCTTCGACGGATCTAATGTTAAGACAGAGATCACAGCAGTTAATAACGTAATCAGCCAGTATTATACAGGACTTGAGTGCGGCGAAATGAATCCTGATGAGACACTTCCTAAGTTCATCTCAGAGCTTGAGGCAGCAGGAATCGACGCAATTATCGCTGAAAAGCAGGCACAGCTTGATGCATGGCTTTCTCAGCAGTAACAGATAACTAAAATTCTCCGCCTGGATTTTTCCTAAAAGGGAGACAGGCGGAGATTTTATTAGGAGATATCACTACTATGAAGAAAAAATATAACTTTAAAAAGGATATTCCTTTTTTTCTGATGCTTGCACCGGCGCTTATTTACCTGCTGGTTAATAGCTATCTTCCAATGTTTGGAATTTTCATTGCTTTTAAAAATATAAACTATCAAAAGGGAATATTCGGAAGTGACTGGGCAGGCTTTAAGAACTTTGAATTCCTTTTCAAGACAAAGGATGCCGGCATCATGCTGAGGAATACCCTTGGTTATAATGTGCTGTTCATAGTATTGGGAATAGTTCTGTCCGTGACCCTTGCAATTATGCTTAACGAGATAGGACAGACTTTTCTGGCAAAGATCGCGCAGCCACTTATCATATTCCCGAATATCATTTCAATGGTAATCGTTGCGTATATTGTTTTCGCATTTCTTAATGCGCAGACAGGCTTTATCGATAAGACCATATTAAGAAATATGCCGATTTCCTGGTACAGTGAGCCAAAATACTGGCCGGTTATCCTGACCATTGTAAATATCTGGAGAGCAACAGGATATGGCTCAATTATTTACATGTCCAGTATTGCCGGCATAGATGCAGAGCTTTTTGAAGCTGCAAGAGTAGATGGTGCTACAAGAATTCAGCAGATTTTCCACATTATGATTCCGCTCCTTAAGCCCACAGTAGTAATCATGGTTCTGATGGCAATTTCCAAGATCTTCAATTCAGACTTTGGCTTGTTCTATCAGGTACCTATGAACTCAGGCGCTCTTTATAACACGACTCAGACAATTGATACTTATGTATACAGAGCACTTATGGAATTAAGCGACATCGGAATGTCATCAGCAGCCAGCGTATTCCAGTCTGTTGTAGGATTCGTACTTGTCCTTACAGCAAACAAGATCGTTGCTAAGGTTGATGCAGATAACAGATTATTCTGATTGCAGGAAGGATTTACAGATGAAGAACAAAAAACGCGGAAATGAAAAAGTATTTTTCATAGTAGCAGGGGTAATAGTTGCACTGTTTGCACTGTTCTGCTTCATGCCGATCCTCTTGGTTATCTCAGCATCTCTTACAGACGAGCAGGCTCTGATAGCAGACGGTTACAGATTTATCCCTTCAAAATTCAGTTTAGACGCATACACCTATCTCTGGAGACAGAACATGATGATAGCAAGAGCATATGGAATTTCGCTCTTTGTATCATTCTTTGGAACAGCGCTTGGTGTGGCAATTACGGCACTTGCAGCCTATCCCCTTTCAAGAACATCATTTAAGTGGAGAAATCTCTTTACTTTCCTTATTTTCTTCACAATGCTGTTCAACGGTGGTGTAGTTAGTTCATATATGGTATGGACCAGGATTTTCCACATAAAGAACACCATATGGGCCCTTGTATTCCCTAACTACCTCGTAGGTGCTTTTAATATTATTCTTGTAAAAAATTATTATCAGAACAATATCCCTGTAGCCCTTGTGGAAGCAGCAAAGCTTGACGGCGCAACAGAGATGCAGATTTTCAGAAAAGTCATGGTTCCCCTGTCAAAGCCCGTTATAGTTACCATCACAATGTTTAGCGGATTGGCATATTGGAATGACTGGACTAATGGATTATACTACATAAATAAGAAGGAGCTTTTCAGTGTACAGCTCATGCTTAATGAGATACAGCAGAACGTAATGCTCCTTAGAACGGCAAATGAAAAGATGGGTATTTCCATTAACCAGGCAGATATCCCAAGTAATGGTGTAAGAATGGCAATTGCTATTATCGCCCTCCTTCCCATTATGATCATTTTCCCGATTATTCAGAAGGAACTGATAAAGGGTGTCGTTATCGGTGCAGTAAAGGGATGATGAATCAGGGGATCTTTGTATGAAGATACTAATTGCAGATGATGAATATTACACAGTCCAGCTTGTTAATTCCAGGCTGGACTGGTCTTTGTTAGGAATAGATAAAGTTCTTATGAGCTACAATGGGGCAGAGGCTATAGAGATTTTTGATGCTGAAAAGCCTGAGCTTGTGCTCTGTGACATCGACATGCCAAGGTATAACGGCATGGAGGTCCTTGACCATGTAATGGAGGTTTCTCCTGATACAAAATTCATTTTCCTTACCTGCTATCAGAAATTCGATTATGTAAAAAAAGCCATAAACAAGGGAGCCTTCGATTATATATCAAAGCCCTTCAGCGAGCCTGAGATATATGCATGTCTCATGAAAGCTGTTGGCGAAGTAAACGACAAAGAGAGGATGGAGGAGAGTAAGGAACAGCTCCGCGAGCTTTTTGAGAGGAATCTTGTAAAGAGAAAAATTATCCCCAGCAGGCATGAAGTAGAAAATGCCCTTGCAAGATCTGTGGACATCGGATATTCCATAGACAAGCAGTACAGGTTGGTACTTTGCTACATTTCTCAGAAGGGAAGCGCTCCAAAGGATGAGAGCGTGTACCGTTTTGTGTTCTACAATATGCAGTCGGAGATTTTTTCCGGAAGTGCTGAAAAAGCAGATGCAATGGACATTCTGACTGATGGATATTACGGAGTGCTAAGGATTTATGAAGAAGGAGATGATCTGGTAGAAATCATGGCAGAAGCCCAGACTCTTTCGGGAATTGTGGAAGAACACTTAGATACTCCTTTTAGCTGCTGCATAAGCGAGCCTGTTTATATGTGGGAAATAGCAGATACGGTGGATGAACTAAAGGAATATATAGTTAATCAGTTCCTTAATACCATAAAGGTTGGGCTACTTCGCGACAAGGTGGAGAGCAGTAAAAAGCAGATATGTATCATTGACTCTGAAAAGATCGCAGAGGGACTTGATTCCAAGAATGTTGATGTAATCGTGGAGTACATGAGAGAGCTTCTTGATGGAATCCAGCAAAGAGCTATGCTTACAGGAAGTATCATTAGAGAGATGCATGCGGATTTCATGCAGATAGTTCTGGAGTATTGCAGCAAAAAGCATATTACTGCCCATGAGATACTTCATAGCGAGGAGCTGGCAGGGTTCCAGAAGAAAATGGATCAGATGCCCTTTTATCTCATAAGATACGTGCAGCTATTGTGCGGCAATATCATAGAGATCATGGAAAATCAGGACAATGAATCCGTGATACTTGCAAGGATCGCCGAGTATGTGGAGGAGCATTTCAGGGAACAGATCGGAAGAGATGAGATTGCGGAGCAGCTACATTATTCCAAGAACTACCTTTCCAGGATTTTTAGTTCTCGAATAGGCATTTCCGTGAGAGAATATATTAATGGATTCAGGATTGAAGAAGCTAAGCGAATGCTTCTTTCGACAGATGTACCTGTGGGAGATATCGCTATGGATGTAGGGTTTGATAGCATGACATATTTTTCCACAGTGTTTAAAAAAGTAACCGGAGTTACTCCTTCCCAATATCGAAATGAGAAAAGATGAAGAATAGAAGCGTATTTTTTCCAATAATTCTTTTTATTAACAGCATGTTTGTTATTTTGGCGGCTACATATGCATTTACCATAGGCGGCTTTTTCCGTGAGGAGAAGGCTGCCTTTGTGCTTAGTAGACAGCAAATGGTGGCAAACTATGTAAATACAGCGGGAAGCACCTTTTCCTCAATTGATGTACACCTGTCTGAGATACAGACCATGCTTACCAAGGGCGAGAGTGTGGCAAGACTTAGGAGCAGGGTGAGCTCGGAGCGCATAATCGAAGGCAGAAGATACTATGAGACTCTTTCCCAGAAGGCCCATACGGTGGAGGGAATAGATATTGTTTTCATAATGGATACAGAAGGCGGAGTGAGCGTTTGGGCTTATGGTGACAACCTTCCCTCAGAGGCAAAGGTGAATTTCAGAGAGTACATAGAGAAAAAGGCGGAGCTTATCAGTGACCCTCTTTCATATGAATGGCAGGCAGGTAAGCTTGGAGATAATGAGTATTACTATAAGCTGTATAAGGCCAATGGTTTTCTTGCGGGAGTTTTCTGTCTGGAGGACCATTTCGCAAAGGAACTTGTGATTTCGGAAGATGATATCCAGACAAGAAGTCTTAAAAATCTTGATGGTGATGCGGTTTTTTCCTTTGATAAGAAAGAAGGTTCCAGTGAAAACCAAAAGAAAGCTAGTTTGCAGAGAATGATCTTAGTGGAGAAGACTATTCCCGGCACAGGGCTTATGCTTAGCGTTGGTTTTAAGAATAATGTGCTTGATTACTTAAGAAGCGTAGTGCTGATAATTGTGATAATTACAGGTGCAGCTTACCTGATAATTGATTATGTCTTTATGAAGTATCTAAAGAAAAAGCTTTTAAATCCTATATCAGAGCTGTCAAAGGGAGCAGAGCAGATCATTGACGGAAATTACAACTATACTGCCAATGAAAACGGAGAGGGCGAAGTGCTGGTACTTCAGAAGGCCTTCAATAATGCAATTAAATCCGTGGTACAGCTTAGGATAGATACTTATGAATTTGCTCTTAAACAAAAGGAACAGGAGCTTCTTAGACTAAGGCAGCAGCTTAAGCCGCATTTTTACTTAAATGCCCTGGCTGTAGTGAAGGGAATGGCTTTCCAGAGGAAGGTTGATGATATTCAGCAGTATATAGATACCCTGACTGTTCATATCAGATATCTTTTAAACAATGACAGGACAGAGATTTCACTGCAGAAGGAATTTGATCATGTGGGCAACTATGTGAGCATGCAGAGAATTTGTTTCCCCGGAAAAATCACGGCATTTCTTGATCTGGAAGAAAAGGTTAAGGATACCATGATCCCGTATCTGCTTTTGCATACAATAGTTGAAAATGCCTTTAAGCACGGAAGAGGAAACAACAGTAACCTTATTTTTACACTAAGTGCAAGAGAAGTACATGAAGAGGACTTTGACGGCGTTCTCATAGAATATGAGGATGCGGGAACGGGATTTGACAATGAATTTTTAAAGAGGTTTGAAGAAGACGTATTTAAAGAAGGAGATCACTTTGGACTTAGAAATCTAAAGCAGACCCTGAATATTTACTACGGCCAGAAAGTAAAGGATCCAATGAAGATAATGAATGTGACTCCTAACGGAGCAAGGATCGAGATAAGGATACCTGCAAAGGAAGAGCCGGGGAGGTTTGACCTAAATTGACAAATAAGTCTTCAAAGCCTTATCATTTAATGGATTATGTACTTTGAAAGCTTATTAAAAAAAGATATGAAAATTAACATTCCTGATTCAGCAAATATAATATTGGACACTCTGCATGGTGCCGGGTTTGAGGCATATGTGGTAGGTGGTTGCGTCAGGGACAGTATCCTTGGCAGAGAGCCCGGGGACTGGGATATTACCACTAGTGCAAAGCCTGAAGAGGTAAAAAAGCTCTTTAAGAGAACTGTTGATACGGGTATAGCCCATGGAACAGTTACGGTTCTTATAGAAAAAGAGGGTTTTGAGGTAACTACTTATAGAATTGACGGTGAGTATGAGGATGGAAGACATCCTAAGGATGTCACCTTTACATCAAGCCTTATAGAAGATTTAAAGAGAAGAGATTTTACCATAAACGCAATGGCTTACAGCGTGGAAGATGGCCTTGTGGATGAGTTTGACGGATTATCCGATATTGAAAAAGGCGTGATACGTTGCGTAGGTGACCCTATCGAGAGATTTTCAGAGGATGCCCTTAGAATGATGAGAGCTGTTAGATTTGCAGCTCAGCTTGGGTATGAGATTGAAGAGGGCACTTTTAATGCGATAAAGGAGCTGGCTCCTACTCTTAGCAAGATTAGTGCTGAGAGAATTCAGGTGGAGCTGGTAAAACTCATTACTTCAGATAACCCGGATAAGGTAAGACAGCTTTATGAGACGGGATTGACGAAGGTGATAATGCCTGAGTTTGATCTGTGCATGGAGACAGAGCAGAACAATCCGCATCATGCCTACTCTGTGGGAGAACATTTAATTAAGTCTGTTACCGAGATCAGAAATGACAAGGTTTTGAGACTTACGATGCTACTTCATGATATAGAAAAGCCTGCTTGTAAGACCACAGATGAAGAGGGAATAGACCATTTCTACGGACATGTGGATAAAAGCGCTGAGACTGCAAGGAAGATTCTTAGAAAGCTTAAGTTTGACAGAAATACCATGGTACTTGTTGAGAGACTTGTAAAGTTCCATGACTACGGTTTTCCTGCTGAGAAAAGGAGCGTTAGAAGAGCTGCAAACAAGGTTGGGGATGATATTTTCCCTATGCTTTTGGAAGTTAAAAAGGCTGATACTTTGGCTCAGAGCGAATTCCAGAGACAGGAAAAGCTTGACTGGATCGAAGATGTAGTAAGGCTCTACGGGGAAGTTAAGGCTGCAAATGAGTGTATTTCATTAAAAGAACTTGCTGTAAACGGAAGAGATCTCATGGAGCGCGGTCTCCCTGCAGGAAAAGAGCTTGGAGATGTCCTTGCAGCCATGCTTAAGGATGTTATTGATAATCCGGAGCACAACAATAAAGAGTATCTGCTTGATGCTCAAAAGCTTGAAGAATTCAGAAAAGCGCGTGATAATTAAATAAAAGAATATGCGGTGACGGGGGAAACATATGAAAAAAACAATGCGTATTCTGCTTGCACTTACTGCGTCGCTTACAATCTTTTTAGTTAACGTGATGGGTGTATATGCAGAGTCTGAGTCTGGAAGTTTGGATTCAAAAACAAAGGTTTCACTTCTCGGAAAATATGATTCTGCAGATACTGCGTCAATTAAGCAGATAAATACTATTTCGGGAACGATTCAGTTCAGAAACCACGATATCGGCAAGAATTACACACTAAAATATGACAACACCACCCACATCTATGATATTTACGGAAGACCTATTTCCGCATCTTTGTTAGAGGTGGGTCAGGTTGTTGACATCACTTTTTTGAAGGGCTCAAAGCACCTGAATTCTCTGGTTGTATCAGATGATGCCTGGGTTAAGCAAAATGTTACAAGCTTTGACCTTGTTAGTGATGACGAGACTGCCAAGATTAACGGCGAAGTTTTGCATATTTCAAGAAAGACTCTTATTATCTCAGACGGACAGGCAGTAAATCCTGAGGATATACTTCTTACAGATACTCTGAGAGTCAGCGGTATCGATAAAGAGATCTACAGTATCATTGTAACCAGAGGTCACGGTTATGTAAGCCTTTCTTCCGATGAGGTTGATGACAGAAGCCTTGTAGGTGCGTGGATTGAGCTTGATAAGGAAGTAATAAGGAAAATTACTCCAAATATGCTCATAAGTGCTCCCGAGGGAAGTTACAATGTGAGCATCTCCGGAAACGGTGCCAAGCTCAACTCCGAGATAGAAGTAAACAGGAATGAAGAGACTGTTATAGATACGGGAGTTATCTCCATTCAGAAGGAAGAAGAAGGCCTTGTTACTTTCTATGTAACTCCAAGTAACGCCAGAGTTTTCGTGGATGGTGAGGAGATAATTACTGAGACTCCTCATAGCTTCACCTATGGAAAACATAAGGTACATGTAATGGCTGATGGCTACACTTCCAAGGACAATTATCTTAAGGTTGCTGAAAAAGACGCATCTATCTTTGTAGACCTTGAGCCCAATGCGGCAAATAAGGATTCTTCCGATGAAGCTTCTACAGAGGATTCTGCAGAAACCGAAGAGAGCGCTGACACAACCAGTGTTCCTGAGGAGCACATCTCTGTTCCTGCTGATTCTTCAAGTGAAGAAACCACAAATGCAGCTGCGCAGAAGACTTCAAAGGCAGCAGCCTCAGAGAGTTCCACGGCGGCAGCAGTTGATTCAAGCGCAGCTTCCACAACGGTTGAAGTAGACACATCTGAGTCTACTGATACCTCAGCAGCTACGACCACTTCTTCAGATTCATCGGATTCATCATCAAGTAAGTCCTCTGAGGATGAGGAAGAGGAGAATCCTTTAAGCGGCTATAAGGTAAACTTTGATAAGCCGGTAGGAGTAGAGGCATATCTTGACGGAAATTACTTGGGAATAGTGCCTGTAAGTTTTGCTAAGGTATCGGGACAGCATATGGTTACCCTGTCAAAGAAGGGCTATGAAACCAGAAGCTACACCATCTACATAGATAATGAGAAATCCAACGTAACATATTCTTTCCAGGATTTAGAGCCTGAGGAGAAGAGTGATGACAGCGGGGATGGTAAAACCGACAGCGGATCAGACAGCGGCGACAGTAAAACCGATGAAGGCGGATCCGGAAGCGGTGACAGTAAGACAGACGATGATAATCCCGGAAGCGGTGACAGTAAGCCGGATGAGGGAAATTCGGGTAGTGGCGGAAGTACCCCCAGTGATAGCGGATCAGAAAATGGCGGTTCCGGTAGCAGTAATCCGGGAGATAGCGGCACAGTTCCAAAGCCCGGAGATGGCAACAGCAGTGGAAATAGCAGTGGTTCTGGTCAGAGTGGCAGTACCGGCGAAGGCACCGGAACAGGCGAGGGTACAGGCACTACAGAGCCGGGCGAGGGGACAGGCACCTCCCCTGATGGCGGGGCTTCAACGGTGATAACTCCGGAAGAAGGGGAAGGTAGCGGTAATACGCCGTAAAAATATACAGATAAGGAATTAAAAATAATGAGACTTGATAAATATCTTAAAGTAACAAGACTGATAAAGAGAAGAACAGTGGCAAATGAAGCCTGCGACGCAGGAAGAGTAATGATAAATGATAAGGTTGCCAAGGCATCAACAGATGTTAAGGCCGGAGACATTATCACAATCGGCTTTGGAAATAAGGATGTCAAAGTTGAGGTTCTTGACGTCAAAGAAACCATCCACAAAGAGGACGTAACGACTTTATATAAATATATCTGATACCGGTTTTTTGTGAAAATGTGGCTTATTTGACACATGTTTTGGTGAGTATTAGAATATATTTGAGAGGTTATACTCGAAAAAACGTAAACATTATTTATAAGAGGGAATAAAAGGTGGCAAGGGCAAGGTACAAAAGAGGTAGTACTCAAAACAGAATAGGAATGCTTCTTGCGACAATGTCAGTTTTACTTTTGCTTGTAGTTGTGGCTGTTAAAAGTGTGGGGCTTTTACAGAAACAGGGGGGATATCAGAGCAAGATAGAGACCCTTCAGTCACAGATTGAGGCTGAGGAGAAGCGGAGTGAGGATATTGCGCAGTTTGAAACATATACTACCACCCGTAAGTATATTGAGGAAGTAGCAAAGGAAAAGTTGGGGCTTGTTTATCCTGGAGAGATAATCTTTAAAGATGGCGGCTCTGGAAAGTAATGATTGAAAAAGTAAAGAATTTCATAGAGAAACAAAAAATGATAAATGGTGGAGAGACAGTGCTTGCCGGTGTATCCGGAGGCGCTGATTCTGTCTGCCTTTTTTATATTTTGAAGGAATTATCGAAAGAGATGGGCTTTGATCTTCAGGTGGTTCACATAAATCACATGATAAGGGAAGAAGCTGAGCACGATGCAGCATTTGTTGAGAGTATCTGCAAGGAAAACGGAATTAAGTACTATAGGCGTGATGTTGATATTCCGAGGATTTATGAGAGTACGTCCTTGTCTGAAGAAGAGGCAGGAAGGGTTGCGAGATACGAGGCTTTTGAAGAGATAGCTGATTCCATTCAGGAAGAAACTGGGAAAAGCGTGGTGATCGCAACAGCTCACAACATGAATGACCAGGCAGAGACCATGCTTCATAATTTATTTAGAGGCAGCAGGTTAAAGGGATTATCCGGAATAAAGGCAGAAGGAAGCAGAGGAAGCCACAAACTTATAAGGCCTATTCTGATCCTTATGAGAGAAGAGATAGAAGATTATCTGAATGAAAAGGGCATAGCCTGGTGCAAGGATGCCACAAATGATACGGATGAATACACCAGAAACCGCATAAGGCATAACATACTGCCGGTGGCTGAAAGGGAGATAAATGTTGGAGCCATAAAGCATGCAGCAGAGGCAGCAGCCTACATATCAGAAGTGGATGATTTTTTAGATGAACTTGCAGGAAAAATCCTTGAAAAATCTGAGTTTAAAGAAAACGGCGATCTGTATATCAGCTGCAAAGCCATAAATGAAGCCCACGAGATAGTAAGAAGCAGAGCTATTATGGGGGCAATAAAGCTTATCTCACCAAAGATAAAGGATATACAAAGTTATCATATTGAAACAATTGCCAGATTATCAGAGAGCACAGAAGGGTCTGCAAAGCTTGATCTTCCCTACGGAGTGAAGGTTACAAGATCCTATGATGATCTGATTTTTTCAAAAAGAAGCGCTGACGCGGGGGAAGAATCTGACGCAGAGTTTACTATCGATAAAGATAGGCTGGAGGAAAGCAGGAAACTGGAAATAGATAATCCGGTACTTGGAAAAGTCAGAGTCAGCCTGTTAAATTACGATTTTAATAATAAAATACCCTGCGGAGAATATACGAAATGGTTTGATTATGATAAAATATCATGTACTATGTCGTTTCGAGCACGAAAAACAGGCGACGTACTCGCAGTTGGAAAAGGTACTAAAACGCTGAAAAAACTAATGATAGACGAGAAGATTCCTGCAGATATGCGGGATAAAGTTCTTGTTTTGGCTGATAAAGAACAGGTTTTATGGCTTCCTGGTTACCGAATAAGTGAAAACTACAAGGTTAATGAGAGTACAAAACAGGTTTTGGCGATTGAAGTAACACAGTTGCAAATCATGAAAGAAAGTAATGAGCATAAAGCTCAAAAAGGAGAGTAGTAATGGCAGAATCAGTAAGAGTACTTCTTTCTGAAGAAGAAGTGGACAAAAGAATCCAGGAGATTGGAGATCAGATAAGCAAGGATTATGCAGGAAAGACAGTTCACCTTGTTTGTGTATTAAAGGGTGGCACTTTCTTTATGTGTGAGCTCGCAAAGAGAATCACCGTTCCCGTAACTATGGACTTCATGTCAGCATCAAGTTATGGTTCATCTACAAAATCCAGCGGCGTTGTTAAGATCGTTAAGGATCTTGATGAGCCATTAAAGGATAAGGATGTTCTCGTTGTTGAGGATATCGTAGACTCAGGCAGAACTCTTAGCTATCTTCTTAAGATGCTCGCTGACAGAGAGCCGGCAAGCATTAAGCTTTGCACATTACTTGATAAACCTGATAGAAGAGTTATGGATGTGCATGTTGATTATACAGGTTTCGAGATACCCGATGAGTTCGTAGTAGGCTACGGTCTTGATTACGATCAGAGATACCGCAACCTTCCTTACATTGGTGTGGTTGAATTTGATTAATAAGTGAGGGGTAAAAAGTGGGTAAAAACAGGGGCTTTAACTTTTATTTTGGATTAGTGGTGATTCTTCTTATGGCTCTTGCTTTTCTTGAGTATGGAAAAGGAAGAATCGGCACATCAGAGACAGCATACACTAAGGGTAAGCTGATAACTGACCTGGAGGTTGGCAATGTAGTAAGTGCGGTGATAGTCCCTAATAAGGAGACTCCTACCGGCGTTATACAGGTTTCACTTATAGATGGAAATACCAAGGTCCTGTATGCCACTGATATAGCAGTTATCGAGGAACTGCTTACATCAAATGGAATAGATCCGGTTGTTAAGGACGTTCCCGGTGACAATCTGCTGGTAAGCAGCATAATACCTATATTAGTGGGATTGTTAGTCATTACGTTTTTCTTTGTGATGATGAACAATGCTCAGGGTCAAAATTCCGGAAACAGCAGGATGATGAACTTTGGCAAGAGCAGAGCGAGATTATCCACCGGAGAAGATAATAAGATCAAGCTGGATGATGTTGCAGGTCTTGTGGAAGAGAAGGAGCAGCTTGCTGAGATCATTGAGTTTTTGAAGGATGCGGAAAAGTTTACCAGGGTCGGTGCTAGAATCCCTAAGGGAATCCTCTTAGAGGGTGCGCCGGGTACAGGTAAGACACTTCTCGCAAGAGCTGTTGCAGGCGAAGCAGGAGTTCCTTTCTTTAGTATTTCCGGTTCTGACTTCGTTGAGATGTTTGTCGGTGTCGGTGCTTCCAGAGTGAGAGATCTTTTCGCAGATGCTAAAAAGAACTCACCCTGTATCATATTCATCGATGAAATTGATGCTGTAGCAAGAAGAAGAGGAACCGGTATGGGTGGCGGACACGATGAACGTGAGCAGACCCTTAACCAGTTACTAGTGGAGATGGACGGATTCGGAGTTAATGAAGGAATCATTGTTATGGCGGCAACTAATCGTGTCGACATCCTTGATCCTGCAATTCTTCGTCCCGGACGTTTTGACAGAAAGATTACAGTAGCTCGTCCTGACGTAAGAGGAAGAGAAGAGATCCTTAAAGTACATGCCAAGAATAAACCTCTTGGAGATGATGTTGATCTGGAGAGCATTTCTCAGACTACAGCCGGATTTACCGGAGCAGATCTTGAGAATCTCCTTAATGAATCAGCTATAAATGCTGCTATGGATGATCGCACATTTATAACACAGAAGGATATTCAGAAGGCTTTTGTTCAGGTTGGAATAGGAACCGAGAAGAAGAGTCATATCATTTCCGATAAGGAAAAGAAGATAACAGCCTATCATGAGGCGGGACATGCAATTCTGTATCATGTTCTTCCTGATGTGGGACCTGTTTATACAGTTTCAGTTATTCCTACGGGAATGGGCGCAGCAGGATATACAATGCCTCTTCCTGAAAAGGATGAGATGTTCCTTACAAAGGGCAAGATGCTTCAGGAAATCATGGTAGCTCTGGGCGGAAGAATTGCAGAGGAGATTATCTTTGGCGATATCACAACAGGAGCTTCAAGCGATATCCAGAAGGCAACCAGTGAAGCCAGAAAGATGGTAACTGTTTACGGTATGTCTAAGGCAATTGGTATTATCAACTACAATGAGCAGGAAGAAGACGTGTTCATTGGTTATGATATTCAGCACAATAAGAGAAATTCTGAGCTTATGGCCGGAGAGATCGATAAGCAGGTTAAAGTAATAATTGATCTTTGCTACAGCAAGGCAAAGGAGATCATTAAGTCATATGAAGATGTTTTGCATTCAAGTGCAGAGCTTCTCATAAAAAAGGAAAAGATTGGACGCAGCGAGTTTGAAGAACTTTTCGCTGCCCATACTGCTGTCTCTTTGACCGAGGATATAGCTTTATTGGCAAATAAGATTTGATTTGTGAATAATTAACAAAAACTTAGAGGGGTTTTTGGTTATTTTGTGAAATGTGAGTATTTACCCAGTTTGTGACTGGTGCTAATATAATCGTGTAACCCCCAATACAT
The DNA here is from genome assembly GCA_024690485.1 of Butyrivibrio sp. Classification (GTDB taxonomy): domain Bacteria; phylum Bacillota; class Clostridia; order Lachnospirales; family Lachnospiraceae; genus Butyrivibrio. Next base: position 17,031 of record JAILPB010000063.1, read on the forward strand.
TTAAAGTTTTTTGCTATACCCATAAGAAAGAAATACCTTCTCTAAAAAAGACAGCAACCCTAAGCTGTCTTTTTTTATATCTATCTTTAAGGAGATTACTGATGATAAGACGGAACAGATTGTTCCATGACATGACTCTGGATTATTTGCAGCCTACGGAACCAAAATCAGGCAGCAAGGTCTTTGTTTATTTCAGGGTTGGCAAGGGCGATGCAAAGAAAATAATTCTTATATGGGAAACCGCAGGGGGTAATTCCGAACATCCCATGAAGTTTTACCAGACAGAAGATGAATATGATTATTATATTTCTTCCTGTAAGGTTCCATCCTCAGGAGAGATAGTAAGCTACTATTTCAGGATTGAGACTAAGGAAGAGATTCTCTACTACGATTTTTCAGCGGTAAGCACCTGCGTACCGGATAAGTATAAATTCAGACTGATTCCGGACTTTAGCACTCCCGACTGGGCTAAAGGCGCTGTAATGTATCAGATATTTGTTGATAGATTCAGAAACGGCGATCCGGATAACGATGTTTTAACCGGAGAATACCATTACGTAGAAGGAAAGAGTATACAGGTTAGTAACTGGAGGCAGGCACCTGCAGCAAATGGCGAGGATATAAGGGAGTTTTATGGCGGAGATCTTCAGGGAGTAATCGAAAAGATGGATTACCTGAAGGAGCTGGGAATAGAAGTAATATACTTTAATCCCTTATTTGTTTCGCCTTCCAGTCATAAATACGATATACAGGACTATGATCACATCGATCCTCATTTTGGAAAGATTGTTAGTGATAACGGAGAACTCCTGGGAGATGGTACTGATAACTCCAAGGCAACCCGCTATATAGACAGAGTTTCTAATCCGAGAAACCTTGAAGCTTCCGATGAACTTTTTGCAAAGACTGTTGAAGAAGCGCATAAACGAGGTATTCGAGTTATCCTTGACGGTGTATTTAACCACTGCGGATCCTTTAACAAGTGGCTCGATAAAGAGCGGATATATGAGAATGCCATAGGATATGACAAGGGCGCTTATGTTTCAAAGGATAGTCCTTATCATGGCTATTTTAGTTTTAAAACAGACAATTGGCCATATAATGGAGATTATGACGGATGGTGGGGCTATGATACCCTTCCGAAGCTCAATTATGAGGGCTCAAAGGAGCTTGAAGAATATATACTCAGAATTGGTAAGAAGTGGGTGTCACCGCCATATAATGCAGACGGATGGCGTTTGGATGTTGCAGCGGACCTTGGACATTCTGAGAGTTACAACCATAGCTTTTGGAAGAAGTTCAGGAAGGCTGTAAAAGAGGCTAATCCAGATGCCCTTATTCTTGCTGAGAATTATGGTAGCTCAAGGCATTGGCTTATGGGAGATGAGTGGGACAGTGTCATGAATTATGATGCTTTTATGGAGCCCGTCACCTATTTCCTCACAGGAATGGAAAAGCATAGCGATGAGTTCCACGAAGAGCTCCTTGGAAATGTAGATGCATTCTGGGATTCAATGCTCAAGGAGACAAGTGAGAACTTTGTTAATCCTTCCTTGTTTGTTGCCATGAATGAATTGTCCAACCATGATCATTCCAGATTTTTAACCAGAACTAATCACGTGGCTGGAAGAAGCAGCATTCTGGGATCAAGAGCTGCAGATGAAGGAGTTAACTACGCCGTAATGAGGCAGGCTGTTGTTATGCAGATGACCTGGCCCGGAGCTCCTACCCTTTATTACGGAGATGAGGCGGGAGTTTGTGGATTTACCGATCCCGACAATAGAAGAACCTATCCCTGGGGACTTGAAAACAGGGATTTGCTTGATTTCCACAAGAAGATGATCACAATTCATAAGATGAGCACGGAGCTTAGAACCGGTTCACTTATAAGGTTGCAGACAGAGAATAACATTCTTGCATATGGAAGATTCAATAGGACTAGTGCGACTATTGTTGTTATAAATCCCACTCCCTATGAGACAATATGTGAGATAAATGTAGAGGGACTTGGAATTCCTTTGGAGGCAAAGGTTCTGAGGATAATGGAGAGCACGTCTAAGGGCTACAAGACGGAGCCTTTCAACTATTTGATAAAAGACGGAAAAATAGTTCGTGTTTATGGAGCCTATTCTGCTGTGGTTATGCAGTATAACAGAATTTCCGAGATCAACGAGGAAGCATTCTGGGCAACCAACTTTTTCCGTATCTAAATGGAGAGTTTGGGTCTATGAAAAAAGAAAACAGATTTCCTGAGATATTATCTGTTCTGGCGGCTGTCATTGTGATAGCCGCTGTGACAGCTTATCCGTTCCTCCATGAGGGATTATATGGATATGCTCCTGATTACATTTATCACATGAATCGAATTGATGGTGTAAAGGAAGCTATTTTGGCAGGAGAATATCCTGTTTACGTCTACAGTAACTTTTTTAAAGCAAAGGGCTATGGAAGCCCTATGTTTTATCCGGATTTATTTCTTATTTTTCCTGCGCTTCTTAGAATTGCAGGCTTTAGTATTTTATCTGTATATAAGATTTTCGCAGTCATCATATGTCTGATTGCGACTATTTCCACATATATTTCATTAAAAATTATTACAAGAGACCGGATGATTTCTTTATCCGGCACATTCCTATTGATGCTTAGTGAGTTTTATCTTGCGGATATTATCTTCAGAGCGGGGTACAGCAGCTATATTTCATATATATTCATACCGCTGTTATTTACAGGAATATATGATTTCTTTGCAAGGGAAGGAAAAAAGACCTACCTCATAGGCGTGGGCCTTGGGGGACTTGTGCTGTGTCACATTATCAACTCATTTATTGCGCTGCTTCTTACTGTTTTCGTATTTGTGATCCTGCTTTTAACTAAAACAGGGCGAAGTGCGATTTTTAGCAAGGACAAATTTTTAAGACTCCTTAAAACAGCATTTATAACACTTCTCGTAACGGGATATTACACATTCCCTATGATCGAGCAGATGACATCAGGGGTAAGAAGAGTTTATCAGGAGCCCTGGGCAAATATAGGTGAATATGTTCAGCCCTTTGAGACGCTGTTTTTACCTACAGGATACTTTTTCAATATAGCCTATGTGGGAGTTGGAATACCGATTCTTCTCCTTGTTGGAGTGCGTGTTTTTGCAGGAAAAGCAAAGGATCTGTTTGCAAACTTTTACTATCTGCTGGGAATTATGCTCCTTATTTCCATGACAGGAATCGTACCCTGGGAAAAGCTTAAGGGAACACTTCTTAATCAGCTTCAGTTTACATTCAGAATCTATCCTTTTGCACTTTGCGTACTGATATTTGGCATTGCTCTTACTGCAAAGGAAATTCTGGAGGAAAAAAGTAAGATACCGCTTTTGGTATATGCGGTTGTGATGACAATTTCTTTTGGTATCTGGCAAAATCAAACAGCCCTCAGCGAGACCTACGGATATTTTAATGAGGTCACAGACGAACTTGTGGCAGATAACAGTGAGACTGTAGGAAGAGGCGAGTGGCTACCGGTAAGCTACGATGTTGAAGGATTAAGTAAGCGCAAGAAGGTTTATGCAGAGGATAATCCTGATTACAAGATTCCTTATGATAGATTTGATCATAAGGTTGGCGGAAGCTTTGAGGTTTCTGAATATGCTGAAAGTTTCGTAGTTCCTCAGATTTATTACAAGGGATACGGTGCAAAATTCACTTCAGATAGTGGAGAGAGCGTAAAGCTAAGCTGCTCAATTGCTGACAACGGACTTACCAGAGTTGAGATGCCTGTGGAACTTTTGGATAAAGCAGGAACAGTTACGGCTAAATACGAAGGTACTCCTGTTCAGAAGGTGACTTTGATTCTGTCTATACTTACAGTTATCTGCGGAATCGCTTTTGGAATCTATAAAAAGAAGAAGGCTAAATAAAGGGAGACTGAGATATGAAAAAAAGAAAGTATATGCTTTCATATACACTTCTTTATATAGCACTTGCGCTTGGTGTCTGGGTGTATTTTTGGGGAGCAGAAAAAAGCCTTATAAATACATCAGATGCCTATAAACAACATATTAATGCTCTGATGGTCTATGGAAAGTGGCTAAGGAGCATAGCTTACGGAATCTTTCACGGGGATTTTAGTCTGAAAAACTACTCCTTCGGAATTGGCTACGGGGCAGATTTCTATACATCCATGCAGTATTATGCGGTGGGAGATATTCTGAATTTACCTGTGGCTTTTATAAAGACCGGGGCAGTTTACTATTATTTCCAGTTCCTTATTATCTTAAGACCATATCTGGCTGGTCTATCTTTTACCGCTCTTTGTGCTCATAAGGGAAAAGGAAAATATAAGACAGAAGCCCTTCTTACCGGAGCATTATCCTATGCTTTTTGCGGAACAGTGATGTTTATCGGTATGTGGAATCCATTCTTTGTTAATGCCATGATAATCTTGCCGCTGATGATACTTGGTGCTGATAAGGTATTGGAGGGAGAAAGTGCGAGATTATTTGTGCTTTCCGTGGCTATTTCTGCTGTTACCAACTTTTACTTTTTCTACATGTGCGTTGTGCTGACTATAGGATATGTAATAATCAGCCTGTGCTTTATTAGGAAAAATGTGTTAAAGACAATAGGCATATTCTGGGGATGCGGCTTCCTTGGAACAGCCATGAGCGCTGTGGTATTTTTGCCGGTGGTGCTTGCCTTTTTATCAAATCCAAGGGCAGGCCTGTCGGGACACGGAGTGAGAGCCTTATATGAGGCGGATTATTACAAGGAATTAATTAAGAACCTTATAACCTACATATATAAACCAATGTATGACACTGAGCTGGGCTTTACATTCATAGCAGTTCCCGTGCTTGTGTATGTGCTCTGCAGGACAAAAAAGGATCTTAAAAGTACGATACTGCTTATAGTTATGACTGCAATGCTTGCGATTCCCTATGCAGGCTACTCCATGACAGGCTTTTCTTACATGATAAACAGATGGAGTTTTGCGGTTGAGCTGTTTTTTGCTCTTAAGATCACAGAATTTATCAGTGAGCTTGGCAACATGGAAATTAATGACAGGATAGTACTTGCGGCAGGGCAGGGAATATATGTTTTACTACTTGTATTTACCGGATTTGTAAGGGATGAGGAAGTAAAAGTTCAGATCCTGCTTCTGGTTGCAGGCATCATCTTATTATTTATTCCTGTTGTATTTAAAGAAAAATCAAGAAAAGCAGCTGAAAGAGTTCTTTCATTTGGATTGATGATTCTTGTGATTGCAGGAGTTTTGCTAAACGGATACTTCGCAAATGCAGAAAATAAAGGAAATCTTCCAAACGGATATCTGGAAAAGACCACAGCAGAAGGCTTTTTGGAGGATTATGAAAATACTGAAGTCAAAGCAGTAAATGAAGTAACCGGGAAAAGTGCTGATGATTACATAAGATATACCGGAAGGAACCTCAGTTGGAATGCGGGAATGCTGGATGGTATGTCATCGACACAGTTTTATTTTTCACTGGCAAATGGGGCAATATCCGATTATATGAACAAGCTCGCCATAAACGAGATGAGCGATTTCTCATATTACGGACTTGATAACAGGATGGCGCCTCTGGCGCTTTCAGGCGTAAATACCTATACATTAAGATATGACAATCCCGAAGAGGAAGCCTATGTTCCTGCGGATTATAAGAGAGCCGGTAATTACTTTAACTATGCAGTATTTACGGCAAGAAATCCTATAACCTTGGGATATACCTGCGACAATGTAATAGATGGGAATTTATTTGAAGAAATGAGCCCTGTAATGAGGCAGGATGCAATGCTTTCAGGGGTACTTACAGGGGAGGCTTCGGATTACAGCCCCGAATATAGCTTTAATGCCTTTTTCTCTGGTTACCTCAAAATCCAAGGATTTAAAGCTATATTCGGGGCT
>JAILPB010000086.1 GCA_024690485.1 Butyrivibrio sp.
TCACCTTTAGCAACTTTCCCGCTTTTCACACCATCAGAAAATATTTTTGCCAGAAGCCCCTGCTCACTCTCTGCGGTCCGCAAAGGTGTCGCAGTAAGTCCAATAATCTTTGCATTCTTCACCTTAGACTTAACATGGTCAATAATCTTTCGATAGGTTTTTGCTGTTGCATGATGCGCCTCATCAGCTTATGTCAAGGGTAGACTAACAATTTGTTTCAAATTATTTCTTCGCTAGAATGAATCTCCTGAATAAGCTTTCTACACCTTCCCTGCAATCCTTCCAGTTCTCTGCACAAGCTACTCCTATTTGCCTTACTCCTACGAATGTCTGAAATCTGATCATCAATTTCACGAATACTTACATTTAACGGTTCAACTACATTCTCCTGCACATATTTTGTACCATAATCTTCAAGCCCATTTGCACAGGCATTAAACTGTGAGCGGATATTTTGTCTGTTCCTTCTCATAGCGTTCCTTGTTTCATCCTGCTCCTGGTCTTCCTTAATCTGCATGCCTACAGAGAAGGCAACTCCAAATACAGAAAAGACCTGTCCAGCTATTGCAAGCCCCTTTGTGATTTTAATGGCCTGCCAAGGCTTAAATTTATAGCCAAGCTTATGTCCGGCATTCAATACAATTGAGTGGATATTACTTCCAGAGAAATTGGCAAGCTTTAATCCTCCTTGAGAAGTAGCATTATAGGCACTCTTAAGAACTGTCTCACCAACCTTTTGTGCCCCGTAACCGGTTCTCTTTAGAATCTCTTTCACATTATCTGGTAAAGTATCAAATTTTCCCTCTAACCGTGCTTTTAGATTTTGTGAAAATTCCGCTTCTTCTATTGACTGTACTTCTTCTCCAGCTTCTGTAAGTCTTTCTTCAAGAACTCTACCGGCACTCACCTGACACTCATCACAGTACCCTTGAGCCTTCCTCATAGCTTTCTCTAATTCGGCTTCAATTTCTTCACGATTACCATCGTCATTAAATAAATCTGCAGACTCTGCTCCGATTTCTCTAATCTTACCTGCATATGTGTAAAAAATACCTTTGATCTCATCCTGCATTCTGTTCCTTGCATCTGCAAGTGCATGTCTTTGCTGGCGGAAATTTTCTTCTAATGCATCAATATCGGTATCTTCTGATTTAGGCTCAAGAGACTTAATCCCCTTATCGAGCAAGTCCTCAAGCTCATAGATTCCAGTGGTAAGCTTTGATGGCAGTCTTTTTTCTTTTACAAATGCATTTAAGACCTGTATAAAAGCCTCATAACCGCTGCTTTCCAACAATTCCTGAGCATATTCTGGATCCTCTTCTTTTTCATTAATACTATTCAAGTACGATTTGGCATCTAGGAAACTTACATGTAAGTCTTCTGGTGTATAGGGAGTAAGAACCTTCCTTAAATCTTCTCTAATAATTTCTTGTTGTTCTGGAGAATTTCCACCTGAAGTGCGTTCCATCTTATTAACAACAAGAATCATTTCACCTGCTTTATCAGAGTCTATAGCCAGCTTTCTAAAATGGTCTGCAAGGTAAGAATCAAACAACTCGTTTGTTATAACAAATACAAGCATATCCGCAGACTTAATCGCTGAATAAGTTATCTCATCATGATCTGGTCTCTGCTCTGTATGAATACCAGGGGTATCAACAATCCTTATTTCTCCCCAGTCAAAGCTTTGAGTTTTTTCAGTAGTAATACCGGCACCAATAGCTATATCATCTCTCCCTGTTAACATTTTCAGGATAGATGACTTTCCAGCACTATATTGTCCCACAAAAACAACCTTAATTGGTGCGCTTAAATCTTGATCATGGACATCAAAAGCGATATCTGTTTTTAAAAGGGCCTTGCTTACATCAGCCTTCAACGCTTCACATTCATTTGAATACTTCGTTAATTCAAGCATAATCCTACTCCTTCACAATTAAAATATTTGAAAGTTGCTCAGCTAAAACAACCCTGTTTTGGAAGAATGGACTTTCGTTCTTTACACGAACATGAGCAACACCAATCTTCTCTTCAACATTTGAAACTTGATGTCTGATAATATTTGCAATCAAGGTTCTCTTATCATCTGTATAAACAGTGTACTCAACATGCTCATTTATCAGCTGTTCAATGTTTCTCTTCTGATCTGGTAATATCCAATTCTCATTATCAACCATTATAAGAGTTATATCTCCTGGAATTCTTGCAATTTCTCGAATACTATACTCTAGCCCAGATGCTCCAGTAAGATAAACTGCTTGTGTTAATAATTCCTTGTTAATTTCGAGTAGACTTCTGTTTACTCCCCATGCCAGTTCTTTTTGAGTATCGGCCAGTCTAAATATTGCAGCATTGATTTTGTCTAATTCCTTTATGACATTAGTAATCTTCTTCTCAATAAGAGATTCCTTGTTCTTATTCAATTGCTTCAGTAGATAGTCGCATATTTTTGTAACATTCTGCCTTAAATTTTTCTCAAGTTTCTTTCTGGCTTCATTCTCTTTCTTTTCTCTTTTCTTAAAGATAAACGAGCCCAACAGACCAACTCCTGTAACACCAAGTGCCAACCAGCCTAACGGACCAGCAGCTGCTGCGCCAAGAAGATAAGCAATACCATCTGCTACAACAAGTCCTCCGCTTAAAATTGTTGCCGTCCAGTTCCATGCCTTCTTTCCATCAATTATCTTATGCATTCTTAACGATTTATCATTCACCGTAAATGCTGAGAAATTAAGCTCATTCGTAATTTCTCTTGAAATTTCTTCTATCTGTTCATTACACTGATTCTCAAATTTATTAAGTAACTTCTGACATTTTTCCTCAAAGTGTCTTTCCTTAACGAGACCATTCCATGCTTTATCAGCGTTCTTATCGTCAAAATGCTCTTCTGCAAAAAGAGATACCTCAGAATTTAACTGTGTTCGGATATATTCCACAAGTGAAGTAATTTCCTGAGAACTATCTCGGTCAAATTTATTTTTCCATTTTTCCATGCTTCTGCGTTTGGCTACAATAGTCCTACCTTGAGCGCTATTCAAATGACTCTGGTGAAGCATTTTCTCAGTAGACTCCATCATAGGTTTTGAAACTGTATCAATGAAGCTCTTTATTCTATATATTTGCCCTCTTTTACTTACCTGTTCTATTATTTTATCTTCCAATTTCTCTATGTGGCTGGCCTTCAGTAAAGCCTGTGCCTCATCCGGATTTGGAGAATGCTGAGATAAAAAAGCAGCATTTAGGTGTACATAAATAAATGGTATATATTTCCAGGTTTGACCATACTGAGAATCATATGATATAAACTGCTCTTTAATGGCATTAAGTCTGTCGTAATCAAAAGCCTCTCTTATCTTGTTAAGCTTAAACTTCAGGCTTTTATTTTCAGGCAAAGCCATTTTTACATTCAGAATACATATGATCGGCTTACCCAGCTCCTTCACCCTTGCAAGACAATCTGCCTCAACCTTTTGTGGTGCATCATCAGTCAGCAAAAACATTATCAAATCTGCTGATTTTGCTGCTTCAAAAGCCTTGTCTTCATCTGCCTGTCCATCAATTGCTGCCCCTATTCCGGGTACATCAGTTATCTCCAGACCATTCCATTTATAATTTCTAACATCCAGAGTAGTCCGCTGTGCTCCTTTTCCAATCCTTTCACCATTACCATGAGTCAAGTACTCCATAAGAGTTGACTTTCCAGCCATTGTCCTTCCAAACAATGTTATTGAGAACTTGGAAAGATTTTTCCGCTTTTTCTCCAATTCTCTGTCAACAGATGAAGACAACTTTGCAAAGGAATCACTTATCTCAGACAACTGATTTCCTAAATTCTCTGTAGCATCAGAAATGTAGCAAGGCGAATTATTGAAATCATATATAGTCTGCTGAATACTATCCTGTGCACTTAATAATGTCATATTAAGGCGGCCTGCTTGCTGATATGCGATTCTATATCCTGTACCGGCACTTTTTTTGCATTGCTTTAGTTCTTCTTTAAACTGCTTTTCATCCATATATAACTACCTTTAGGAAATATTAATCTCGTTTCACATAGGTCAATACGATATCGTATCCAAGTTTTTCCAGCATAGACACAAAGGTCTTATTCACCACACCATCTGGCTTCTTAATTACACGATTCACATACTGTCCAGTGGTTCCAATTTCCTCTGCTAATTTAGCCTGAGTCTTTCCTTCCTCTATACACTTGGTCTTTACATCTATCTCTATATTATTCCTGATCATAAATCTCTCCTGATGATCTCTGTGCATTCAAAACTAACACAAATAAGATAATTTATAATACCACAAATCTTGCTTTTTGTCTTAAAAACTGTAAAAAAACAGGCCGCTCACCATTCCCGGCAAACGACCTGCTTTCCTACTCTTCACATATAAACTCCATAACCTCATCCTTAAAATTCCACCGAATCTCCATATGCTCCCGATCCGTTATCCTTACCTCTTTCACCAGTGCCTTGACCACCTCAGCTGACAAAGCCTCAGCCCCTGAAAAGGACTGTATCTTTTCCACTGCCCTGGCTGTCTCACCGCTGCCTTCCATCTTCAGCTCCTGAGCCTGCTTTTCCAAAAAGGCTATCTGCTCTGTCAGTCTCGACTCTTGCTCAGCCAGCTCGACTCGTTTTCTCTGGAAAGCATCCTTGCCGATAGTTCCAGCCATAAAGCCATCCATATTTGCAAACTTCTCTGTATTGCACCTTTCCAGCTCGCGCTGAAGATCTGCCAGCTCATTAACCTTCTGCAGATGGATATCAGCAGCCCCAGCTTTCTTTTGGGCAATCCTGCCTGCTGCCTTGTCAGCAAGCGCTTGAAGCTGTCTTATACTCTGCCAGACTACCTCATTGACATCAGCTTCTCTGATATATTCCTTGCTACACTGACTGCCGTCCTGATACTTTGACAGCGGGCACCAGAAATAGTTATAATCCCTGCCCCTGATCGTATTAGATTGATAACTCATTGACCTTCCGCATACAGCACACTTCACTTTGCCCTTCAGAGGAAAGACTCTTGCCTTGGCAGGCTTCCTATCTTCCCAGTGATAGAAAATCTCCTGAGCCTGCAGGAACACTTCCTTGCTGATAATGGGCTCATGCATCCCCTCCACAATAATCTGCTTGTCCTTTGATACCGCCCTGGTATGCTTGCTGCCGACTCCTATGCACTCCCTCTTGTGCTGAACTACAGCTCCATAATACATTTCCTGCTGTAATATGTTCCTGACATTATCCATCGTCCAGCAACTGAGAGCAGATGAATTCTCATACTTTTTTGTCCCCGGATGCTTCCTTCTGTAATATGCCGCCGGTGTCTCATAACCCTTGTCATTAAGAGTAGCCACAATATCTTTTAGCTTCATCTTCTGAAGGGCATAACCAAATATTTCCTTTATCACCGGTACCGCCTCAGGATCAGGCATCAGCTTTCCCTTTTCCTTAGGGTCCTTCATCAGTCCAAATGGCACATGCCCTCCAATGTATTCGCCCTTTTTCATTTTCTGTTTTTTGGCTGTAGTCACCTTCACTGACAGGTCCTTGCTGTAGTAGTCATACACGATATTCTTCATGACAACATCCAGACCACCTGTAGTTCCCTTGTAATTATTGCTGTCATATCCATCATTGACAGAAATGAACCTGACTCCGAGAAAAGGAAAGATTCTTTCAAGATAGTCACCCAGTTCAATATAGTCACGTCCGAATCTTGAAAAGTCCTTTACAATAACACAATTGATTTCACCGGCACGGATTTTCTCTAATAGTTCCTCAAAGGCCGGTCTTTCAAAATTACGGCCTGTGAATCCGTCATCAAAGAATTCCTGCTGTGAGCATCCAGCCAGCTCAGGATTGTTCTTGATGAAGTTTTGAATCAAATCCCTTTGGTGCAGAATACTATTGCTGACTGACTTATCATCGCCTAAATCCCTGTCCTCCTGAGACAGACGGATATATTTTCCTATTACAGTTTTACTCATGCTCATCTGCCTCCTTCAGCGCATCCACAATAGCTGCAACCTCAGCAGCCTTGTCGTGATACTTTAAGTCTATCTGGACTCTCTTCCCTTCAAAAATACTGACTCTTGCTACTATGGCCTTGACCACGTCAGCTGACAGCTCATCCATATTTCCAAGACCTTTTACCGCCTGCATCCAGTCTGTGTCCAAAGACATTACCTTATCAAAGCTATCCTTTGTCTTCCTTGCCTCATCAAGTGCTACCTGTAGCCTCTGATACTCGCTTTCATACTGCTTTTTGGCAAATTGGTATTCCTCTTCTTCAAGAATACCCTCCACCATATTTTCGTAGAGCCTTGCCTTCTTTTCATTTATCTTAGAAAGCTGCAAAGAGAGATTGTTCACCTTGCCCTGATACTGATCTGACAGCCGTCTCTCACCCGCTCCACCCTTAAGCCTTTTTATAATAGCTTCCATATCCGTCTCTATTCTTATCTGCTCATTGATGACGGATGCTACAGCGTCTCTTACATTTTCATCCCATATGGCATGTCTGCTGCAGTTCTGATAGGTCGAATCCAGATATCCGCCACATACAAAAGTTGTCCTTGTCTTATGGCTTGTGGATTTTACAAACCTCATTCGTTTGCCACAGTCACCACAATAGATAATGCCCTTAAATATATTCTCTTGAGCATCTCTACGTTCTTTGCTGGCCTTACATTTTTTACTGTAAGAAGCCTTCCTTGCGGCAAACATCTCCTGTACCCTGTCAAATAATTCCTGGCTGACAATAGGTTCATGGGCATCCGATATAATACGCCATTCATCAGGAGAAGCACGGTGCATCTTTATCCCTTCATACAGAGACTTTGGCATCCGTCCATAGACAATGCAACCGGTATAGGTACGATTCTGCAAAATATCTATAATAGTTCTGCCATACCAGGTGGTATGCTTATACTTCTCTGCCTTCCATATACCCAACTGTACCTTCCTCATTGCCGGTGTGACAGCTCCCATAGCAATCAACTTTTCAGATATTTCTCTATGGCTGAGTCCTTCTGCTTTCCATTCAAAAATCATTCGCACATAAGGCGCTGTCTCTTCGTCAATCTCATAGCGATAAGCCTGTGTCTTTGACTTTACATATCCGTATGGAGCAAATGCCGGAAGTATTTCTCCCTTTGCCTGCCTTGCCCTAAAAGAAGTGATAATCTTCCTTGATATATCCTTTGCATAGGCGGTGTTAATCATATTCTTCAGCGGTACCATCAGTGCCTTCTCAGCATCTCCGGAAACAGCACTATCGTATCCATCAGTAATAGAGATAAAGCGTATCCCCATAAAGGGAAATATCTTTTCCAGATAGGCCCCGGCTTCAATATAGTCTCTGCTGAATCGAGACAGATCCTTGACCACCAGGCACTTGATTCTACCAGCCTTTACCTCATCCATCATTTTCTTAAACTGTGGTCTGTCAAAGTTCGTACCCTTACTACCGTTATCTTCGTATACTCCAACCAGATTCAGATATGGATGCTCTATCACATACGATTTACAAAAGCTGATCTGATTTTCTATAGAATCTCCCTCATCGTCCTTACCGCTATTTTCAATAGAAAGCCTTGCATATATAGCTGTACTGATTGTCTCGCTTTTTACTGCTCCCACTACTGCAGGAGACTGGATTGTCGTTTGTTTTCTACTTTTTCTTGCCATCTTTGTCTCCTATCATGCCTCTGTCTTCATATCCTCAGGCAGAGTATCTATTATCTTTAACGCCGCTTCTATAGCGTCATTGTGCTGAAAATCTATCTCCACCACGTTGCCTTCATACACCCTAATTTCGCTGATCAGATTAACTACCACCTGACGCTCTACCCGTTCGATGCCCTCATATTTTTTGAAGGCATCTACCCAGCTGTAATCAGCTGCATTTTTCTCTACTGCCGCGTCCCTCTCAGCCTCCAACGACTGGATATTTTTCTCAGCAAGGCTGATTTTGTCACTGTAATTCTTCTTGAAGATAAAATACTCATCCTTATCGATCATGCCTTCCTCAAGGCTTTCATACAGTTTCATACGGAAGCCCTTGTTTCTCTCAATTTCTTCCTGAAGCTTTACAATCTGAGCGTCATAGTTGAATATATTTCGCTGATTCTCGGGCAATGACTGAGCCATTTCCAACAGGCCTTCTATTCTCATTACCGTAGATATCTGTTCTTTGATAACATGTAACACCGCATCCATCAGTTTATTCTCTGATATAGAATGACTGCTACAGCCCTTCTTAGCCTTATTGGTAGAGCAGACATAATAGACGTATTTCTTTCCACGCCTTGGTATGGTCTTGCGCACCATATTCTGACCGCAATCACCACATACCACATATCCTGCCAACGGATATAATGCCTCTTCATCCGGCGATATTCTGGTATCTTTTCCCAAAAGCTCCTGCACAGTTTCAAACTCACCTGCCGTAATAATGGCCTCATGAGCATTCTCAATGCGGATCCATTCTGACTGCTCCTTATCAAATCTCTTCTTTACCTTATAATTGGGTGTGCTACTCTTTCCCTGCAGCAATACTCCAGTATAGAGCTCATTGGTCAGAATCCTTGTTACAGATACCGCTGACCACTTCGCCTGTTTATGCACTCTGAAATTAGTTTGAACCTTCACTCCCATAGACAGCTTGTATTCCATAGGGCAAAGCACACCCTGGCTGTTCAGTTTATCAGCTATCCTATTCTGGCTCATTCCTGCCATCTTCCAGCGAAATATTGCTCTGACTACCTCGGCTGCATAGGTATCTACGATAATCCTGTTATGATCTTCAGGATCCTTTACATAGCCATAAACCACAAAGGCTCCTATGTATTCACCCTTCTTGCGCTTGATTTCCAGCTGAGACCTTATCTTTACCGAAATATCCTTGCAGTAAGCATCATTGATAAGATTCTTAAAGGGAATCACCAGCGAATCCGACTGGCTCTTATCACTGCTGTCATAGCTGTCATTGATAGCAATAAATCGGACACCCATAAACGGGAATACTTTCTCGATGTAATTACCTGCTTCAATATAGTTCCTGCCAAATCTGGACAGATCCTTGACTACAACGCAATCAACCTTACCCTCCCGGATTTCATCCATCATTTCTGCAAAACCCGGTCTTTCAAAATTGACACCACTGTAGCCGTCATCGGAGTGCTCCGATACGATTGTGATTTCCTTATGTTGTTTAAGATAATCCCTAATCAGGGCTCTTTGATTGGCAATACTGTCACTCTCGGGTTTATCACCGTCATCTCTGGACAGTCTTGTATAGATACATGCTCGATATGTTTCTTTAGACGCAAACATAGCCTATCTCCTTCCAAATATTTTTCACACCCGCGAAACTATCCGAAGGGAAATAGGCTTTTGCTTCATAGACTTTTTATTTGACCTGTGGAAATGGTATCACGGACTGAAGCTCTCTGATAGGTACCTTTTTTATCTAGTACGGATATACTGCTCTAAGCAGTCTTCAAGTGTCCTGTCTGTATCTGCAAATCCTACCTTCACCACCACATCACCGCATCTGTAGCAGTATGGATTTTTTATCTGTTCTACAAAGCTTTTGAATCTCTCAGCCCTTGGCAGTTCTGGATTCACTTCCACCGTCTTGATATCTATCAGCGATTCTCTATCTACATTCCTTATATCCACAGCCCTCATTTCTTCTATAGTCATAGCCTCTGCCCTCCAGAATAAAGTGAAGATTTCTCTTCCTGACTCTGTAAGGACAGTCAGATGCTCTTTGACCGGAATAAAGAGCAAAAAAATAACGGCCAGCAGAGAACTCAATCTCCACCAGCCATCATTCTTAAATCCTACGGACAAAATCCAACGATATCCATCCGATTCCGCTCTTCAGCCTGCCCCATCCGGCAGAGCTGCCTTTTCCATTACGTACTTCCAAGATCGTGTACACACCGATCGGAATAAACTGAACCCTGTCATAATCGGTTCCCGGTCCTTTCCTGATATTCAAATCAGAGATACTGACCCTCACCAAAAACGGCACCTTCACCACAGGCTCCGCTGCCTTCGGCTCATACACCACCTTGCCGTCAGCATCGAACACCTTATATCCAGGATTCTGATCTGCACACTTCTTCGCATTGGACTATGCCGTCGATATCTTCAAGCTCGTCAAAGGCAGCGAGAAGATGAGCGTAAACGAAGTCTGGAATGTCATCA